>QNBL01000072.1 GCA_003641695.1 Spirochaetota bacterium | reverse complement strand
TTAGCTCAAAATTATGTTAGCCAGGAAAAAAGAGAGAAAGAAGAACGGGAGCAGAAAAAAATAAAGGATCAGATTACCAACAGTGACTCAATAATGCATAAATTTGAAAAAGAGGGAAAAAAGAAAAATCTGATCAAGGCAGGAAAGCAGAAAGTCCTGTTAATGAAATCCCTGGAAAAGAAGGGAGTCCGTCTTTTTGCCTTAAGAGAAAAGTTTGAAGAGCATTTTGAATCCGAGATTATTGTCAGAGGCACCTTGTTCCCCGGCGTTGTTTTTGAGAGTCATGGACGTTATTATGAAACAAAAAGAGAGAAAAAAAATGTCCGCTTGTTCTTTGATCAGAATGATGGACGAATTGTAGATGAACCACTGAATAAAGGGGAAAAAGAGTGATGCTTTATATCAATTATCCGCTTTGGCTTAAACCGGTAATCATTCCGGGATTGCCTGTTCATTGGTACGGTCTTATGTATTTAATTGCCTTTGGGATAACCTATATTTTGTTCAGATATCAGGTAAAAAAAGAAAATTTGAAGATAGATGATGAAGAGATCACCAATTTCTTTTTCTGGACCATTCTGGGATTGATAATAGGAGCACGGGTTTTTTCAGCTTTTATCTACGATACTACCGGTTTATATCTCCATAAACCCTGGCTTATTTTCTGGCCCTTTGATGAACATATGAAGCTTGTCGGTTTGCAGGGGATGAGTTATCATGGAGGATTGGCAGGGGCAGTGACGGGGGCTTTGCTCTACTCAATGAAAAAGAAGCTCAACTTTTTAAAGTTTGTTGATCTCACCGTTGCAGGGATCCCCCTGGGGTATACCTTCGGGCGTCTGGGTAACTTTATTAACGGAGAACTCTGGGGCAGAGTTACTACCGCAAAATGGGGAATGATCTTTCCCCATGCTCCGCGGTTTTCCACAAGTTATGAATGGGTACGGAAGATTGCTGATTCCCTGGGTATCCCGTATGTAAAGGGGGGAAGTGTTAATCTGCCGAGACATCCCTCCCAGCTGTATGAAGCCTTTTTTGAAGGGATATTCCTGTGGATTATTATCTGGTTCTTTTTCCGGAAGCGGAAGAAGTTTGACGGATTTATGCTCAGTGTGTATTTGATGGGGTATGGAACGATACGGTTTTTTATTGAATATTTCAGGGAGCCGGATCTGGACATAGGATTCCCATTACATTTCGGCAAAGAGGTGTATCCATCAGCTCTTTTTCTGTCTCCTTTGAACTTCTCCACCGGTCAGATCCTCAGTTTTTTAATGATTGTATCCGGGATCCTGTCCTATTTGCTGCTGAGAAAGCGTTCGCTTGATAAAGCATAGGGGATTCCCCTATGGATAGTCTCAAACCATCCTTATTGCGCCTCCTGTACATCTGTTGGATACTACAGAGGCAGAGTTCGTGATAAGGGTGGAGAATAATGGTAAAAAAGGGTCAAAGCAGGAATCTTGAACTTGAAAGAGAAAAAGAAGCGGATCCGCTTTCTTTTTATTTAAAACAGGTTTCGGTTTATCCCCTCCTTAATAGAGAAGAAGAGATGGAGCTTGGCAGAAGAATGAGTGGAATACGGGAGGCGATTGAAGCCTTGGAGGAGGCATATTCTGATTCCCGGATTACCAAGGATAGCTATATACGGGAACGTAAAGAGCTTCAGGATAATTACACCATGCACAGGGACAGAATGATAAATGCAAATTTACGCCTTGTTGTTTCTGTTGCAAAACGGTACCAGCATAGAGGACTGAGTTTGCTTGATCTCATAAACGAGGGGAACATAGGGCTTATAGAGGCTGTTGAACGATACGATTCAAAAAGGAACTGCAAGTTTTCAACCTATGGAATCTGGTGGATCCAGCAGGCTATTGTAAAAGCACTTTCAGATAAAGGCAGGACAATCAGGATTCCTGTTCATGTAATTAATACCATGAAGAAGTGCTATTCGGTAAGCAGATATCTGACCCAGTCTCTGGGGCGGGAACCCACCGGGGAGGAAGTCGGAGCTCTTCTTAATCTTCCCGGCAGGAAGGTGGATCAGATGAGACAGTACTCAGGGGAGGTTGCTTCTCTGGATGTTCCGGTGGATGAGGAGAATTCAGCATCGCTTTCTGATCTCATTTCCGGAGAAAACTATCAGGCTCCCTTTGATAATGCATTCTACCGTTCCCTTCAACAGATTCTTGACGACTCAATGAATATTTTAAGCAAGCGGGAGAGATTTATTGTACGATTGAGGTACGGTATTGGAGGAGAAGGTCCGCTGACACTGGAAGAGATTGGGAATATGCTGGGTATAACCAGAGAGAGGGTCCGTCAGATTCAGCTGAAATCAGTAGAAAAGCTGAAAGATGTTTTTCAAATTCAGGACCTGAAGGGTGTTTTCTAACCGATGCAGGGTAGAATACTCCTTTCTGATAATTCAATAACCTTAAGTGAGAGCATAAGATTTGCCCTTTCCAGAAACGGTTATGAAGTTGATACAGCCTGGAACGAGGAACAGACGATAAGCATGATTAAAACCGGAAAATACAGACTGGTTATCGTAGACCTGAAGGATATGGATACTTTCGGAGCTTCTGTAATTAATTTTATTACCGGAAGAGAGGTAGACAGCTCTGTTCCGGCAATTCTTGCGCTGAGTCAACCCGCAGAGCAGGAGGAGATCAGCGGTATTGTTTCCGGCGGGATTAAAGAATGGCTGATGATTCCTTTCAGTAATGAGAAACTGCTGAACAGCGTAAAAAAAATTCTTGGATGATCAAGGAAAGATCAGATAATACGCCATCCTGTAATTGTAATCAGGATGGTTTTTTTATATGGTAATACTGGAGTTATCAAAATGAATCAACAGTTACAGGATTTAAGAAAAGTAATGGCTGCAGAAGGAGTTGATTACTATATTGTTACAGGAACTGATCCCCATAACAGTGAATATCCTCCCCGGCGGTGGCAGAGCAGAGAGTGGCTTACCGGTTTTACGGGATCAGCAGGAACAGTTGTTGTATCTGCAGACCATGCGGGATTGTGGACTGATTCAAGATATTTTCTTCAGGCGGAGAAAGAACTTGCCGGAACCGGATTCTCCCTTTACAAGATTGGCCTTCCCGGGGTACCGGATTATCTTGAATGGATAAAAAATACTGTTAAGCAGGGTCAGGTTGTAGCAGGCAATAAAGAGGTAATTACCATAGATCTTGAGAAAAAGATTAAGGAAAAGGTAAAGGAGAAGGGCGCTGAATACACCTCCGGTAAAGATCTGCTGGATCTTATCTGGCCTGACCGTCCGGGGATTCCAGATGCTCCGGTATACAGTCTTGATCTTTCCTTCTGCGGAAAAAGCAGGAAGGAAAAACTGGATGAGATCCGTACAGTTATGAAAGGCCTTGATGCTGATTACTATTTGGTTTCTTCCCTTCCCGATACAGCCTGGATTACGAATCTCAGGGGGAATGATGTTGAATATAATCCCTTGTTTCTTTCTTATCTGCTGATTGGAACAGAAGAATCATTTCTCTTTATTCCGGAAGGTAAAATTGATTCCGGTTTGAGTAATCAGCTTCTTGAAGACGGAATTAAACTAAAGCCATACGGATCGGAATCGGTCGTAAACTTCCTTGCGGAGTTTGAAGGGGATTCAGTCCTTATGGCCCCGGAGGCGAGTAGTGCCGGGATATACCATGAGGTGAAAAAACATTTAAAGGTAGTGTTACAATCCGAGATAAGTTCAGAGATGAAGACAGTCAAGAACAAAACTGAACTGAACGGGATCCGTAAAGCGATGGTAAAAGATGGGACTGCCCTGGTCAGGTTCTTTTTTTATCTGGAGAATAACTGGGAGAAATTATCTCTGACTGAAGTAACTGCTGCGGTCAAGCTTGCTGAATTCAGAGGTGAGCAGGATGGTTTCATGGGAGAAAGTTTTTGTACAATAGCAGGATTTGAAGATCATGGTGCTATTGTACATTATTCTGCAGAACCTGAGACTGCTTACACGCTGAATAGGCCGGGAGTTCTTCTTCTTGATTCCGGCGGGCATTATCTTGAAGGAACAACTGATATAACCAGAGTTATAATCCTTGGAGGCAGAGCCGGTGAGAGCATAAAAAAAGATTATACCAACGTTCTCAAGGGGCATATTGACCTGGCATCTGCTTTTTTTCCTGTGGGTACCTGCGGGATTCAACTGGATACGATAGCAAGGTATCCCCTTTGGCAGAATGGCGATAATTATTTGCATGGGACAGGACACGGTGTGGGGCATTTTCTCCCCGTTCACGAAGGACCGGCGAGTATCAAAGCAATCCAGCCTTCAAAGCC
Organism: Spirochaetota bacterium; assembly: GCA_003641695.1. Taxonomy (GTDB): domain Bacteria; phylum Spirochaetota; class Spirochaetia; order B11-G9; family B11-G9; genus B11-G9. The sequence goes on along the minus strand of QNBL01000072.1, from coordinate 5,495 downwards.
TTTGAAAGAGGGGATGGTTCTCTCCGATGAACCCGGGATATACCGTGAAGGGGAGTACGGGATACGGATAGAGAATCTTGTAACGGTAAAAAAGGCGGATGAGTTTAGCGGAGACTTTCTGAAATTTGAAACCCTTACCCTTTGTCCCTATGAACGGGATTTGATTGAACCAACATTACTTACCGATGCTCAGATCAACTGGATAAACAGTTATCACCGCAGGGTATACAGGGAGCTTTCCCCATATTTAAACAAAGAGGAAGAACAATGGTTGTTCAAAAAAACAACGGAATTGGAAAGACCGAAGCGCGGGTAAAGGATATCCGGAAGGCTTCCATAGTCGGGATAGCAGGGAATGCAATCCTTTCTGCTGCCAAAATAGGGGCCGGTCTTGTCGGCGGTTCTTATGCACTGATAAGTGATGGAATTGATTCTGCAACGGATATTATCACCTCCATTGTAACGCTTTACGCTTCACGGATAGTTAATCAGCCTCCGGATGAGAATCATCCCTACGGGCATGGCCGGGCAGAAACGCTCGCTACAAAAGTTCTTTCCTTTATTATTTTTTTTACAGGAGCCCAACTGGCATTTTCTGCGGTCAAGGATCTTTTTTCAGATAAAAGCCGGGTTGTTCCGGATACGATGGTAATTTATTTTATTCTTCTTTCCATATTCGGAAAATTATTTCTTGCCCTGTACAAATACAAAATAGGGAAAAGGACTGACAGTTCCATGCTCATTGCAGATGCAAAAAACATGAGAAACGATGTAGTGATCTCTTTGAGTGTCCTGACAGGGCTGATCTTTACCTTTATCCTGAATCTTCCTGTTCTTGATACTGTTACCGCTTTACTGATAAGTTTATGGATAATGAAAAGTGCTTTCGGGCTATTTCTTGAAACCAGTGTTGAGTTGATGGATGGATTGGAAGATAAATCAATCTACAGGAAGGTTTTTGATGCTACCTGCAGTGTCAAAGGTGTGCGGAATCCCCATAAAACAAGGATTAGAAAGATGAATACCAAGTATATTGTGGATATGGAGATTGAAGTTGACGGAAGCCTGAGTGTAAAAGAAGGGCATAAGAAAGCTGTTGAGGTGCAGCACTGTATTCAGAATCAAATTGATAATATTTATGATGTAATTATTCATGTTGAACCCTTCGGAAACGAGGAAACTACGGAAACATACGGGTTATCAAAAAAGAATTTTAATGGAGGAAAATAGATGGTAGAATCTTTAATAAAGAAAAAAGCTTTTAAAGGGAGAAAAGGGCCGCTTCTTCTGATAATAATGGACGGAGTCGGATTTGGAAAGTATAAAGAGGGAGACGGCTTTGCTGCAGCAACTACAGAGGTACTGGATGAATTAATGGAAACCTCTCCCTGGGTAAAGCTGAAAGCTCATGGAACAGCGGTCGGCCTTCCTTCGGATGCGGACATGGGGAACAGTGAAGTCGGCCATAACGCAATCGGCTGCGGCAGAGTCTTTGATCAGGGTGCAAAACTTGTGGAAAAATCCATAGAAACCGGCGCCATGTTTGAAGGAGCTGTCTGGAAAAAGCTTGTTTCCAACGTAAAACAGTCCGGAGGAACTCTCCACTTTCTGGGTCTGCTTTCCGATGGTAATGTCCATTCCAATGTTGCACACTTAAAGGCCATGATAGTTCAGGCAAAAAAAGAGGGGGTGACAAAGGTCCGGATACATGCCCTCTTGGATGGAAGAGATGTTGGAGAGACTTCGGCTCTTGAGTACTTTGATCCTTTTGAGGAGTTCCTCAAAGAGCAGCGTGATGATTCTTTTGATGCAAGAATAGCCTCAGGGGGAGGTAGAATGGTGATAACCATGGACCGGTACAATGCAAATTGGGACATGGTAAGAAAGGGGTGGGAAACCCATGTTCTCGGCGAAGGGCGCCAATTTAAATCAGCCCATGAAGCTATAGAAACGCTTCGGAATGAAACCGGAGCTATTGATCAGGATCTTCCTCCTTTTGTAATAGGTGAAAACGGAAAACCTGTCGGAACCGTGCAAGACGGAGACAGCTTTATTCTTTTTAACTATAGGGGAGACAGGGCTCTGGAGATTACAAAGTCCTTTGAATCGGGAGATGATTTTAACGAGTTTGACCGGAAGAGAAAACCTGAGGTGGAGTACGCCGGCATGATGGAATACGACGGGGATCTTCATATCCCGAAACAGTTTCTTGTTTCTCCTCCCACCATTGACAGAACCCTGAGTGAATACCTGGTAGCAACGGGTGTAAAACAGTACTCAATAAGTGAAACCCAGAAGTACGGCCATATTACCTATTTTTTTAACGGAAACAGAACAGAGAAATTTGATGAAAAACTTGAGACTTACGTTGAAATTCCGTCGGATATCCTCCCTTTTGAGCAGAGACCCTGGATGAAGTGTGCCGATATTGCAGATAACGTTATTGATGTCATTGAGGAAGGGGAGTATGAGTTTATCAAGATGAACTTCCCCAATGGAGATATGGTTGGGCATACCGGAAACTGGGAAGCAGTCCTGTGTTCCATGGAAGCTTTGGATTTGAGTATTGGCAGAATAAAAGAGGCGGTAGAAAAAGCCGGTGGAATAATGGTTATCAGTGCTGATCACGGCAACTCAGACGATATGTTTGAACATAACAAAAAAACGGGAGCGGTAGTGATCAAGGAGAACGGGAAGCCAAAAGCCAAGACATCCCACTCGTTAAACCCTGTTCCCTGTATAATATATGATCCCGAAAGCAAGAATGAATATTCCGGAAAGCTTAATGAAGGACTCGGGATAAGTTCTCTTGCCGCTACCTGTATTGAACTTCTTGGCTATGAACCACCGGAGGATTATGACAAAAGCGTTCTGAACTTTACTTAGCTTTTTTTGAATGTGTGGAAGGGAAGGGATTTATCTTTATAAATCTTCCGTTTACATCGGAGTATATTCCGTTTGGTTTATAGATCCGGACTTCAAAATGCAGATGCGGACCTGTTGAATGACCGGTATTTCCGATAAACCCGATTGTTTCGTTGGCATTGACCCTTTCTCCCTGTTTAATGGGGGAAAGGTCTTTCATATGAGCATAGTAAGTGCTCCAGCCTGTTGCCTTTGGGTATTTTGATAATACCTCTTTGGTGAGTTCGTGGTTTATCATGATGAAGTTACCGTATCTGCTGTCCCATCCGCTGTCCCGGACCATTCCGGAGTATGCTGCTACGATATTTCCCGGAGGATTACCTTCCCGTATAATCACTCCCGCGTTGTCCACGTATGCAATATTGCTTACATTGATTATATCTACTGCATAGTGGGGACTGGATCCTCCTGAACCGAGAGGATTCTCCCTTATCGACATATACCCGTCGGTAATTCTGAATCCTCTGCCGTCATTCTTTTCACTTTCAATCTTTACAGGATACACCATGAAGGAGAAAACCGGCTCCCACTCTGCTAAAGGAGTTACCGATTCTCTGTCAGTTGCAAGGAATATTCTGGCTTGGTACTCTTCGGTCGGAAGCCTGGACAGTTCATAGAGTACTTCACTGTAGTTGGCTGCCTCAAGTATGTTATTGGCAATGAGTCTGTAGGCTTTTTTTCTGGCGGGAAAGTATTTTGTAAGTTCTTCGGCCATTCGTAATACGTTGACGTAGGCATTCTTTCTGTCAAAGTCAAAGCTTTCCTGGGTTTGTTTGAGTTTGTTTACAAGGGTGGATATCTGCCCTTCGGTGTTTTGGAAGAATTCCTGTGCCTGGCTATCCATGTTTTTGGAATAGTCCTCCATGGATGTTTCCACTTTCTTCCTGAAGCTGTATATATGTGCAGTATAGACAGTTACCAGGCTGAACACCCCCAGTGCCAGAATTCCGGCTAAAATCACTGCAAAGTACCGGTAGAATATCAAATTCAGCCTGCTGAAAGGGCCGTTTCTTTTTATCTCGACATCCTCCGGTATGGTTACATTCATTATTTTATCAGCATCTTCAAGAGCTTCTGCAAAGTATGCTCCCCTGCTGACACTGACAGCAAGAATGATTTCCACCCGTGCGGATAAATCGCTCAGTTCATCTTTTAGATTGTGATAGGCGATGGGAGTGCGGAATTTTTCTGTTTCGATGACTTTCCAGGTTTTCTTTTTTTCAAAAGACCATGACCGAAATACAACCTGCCCCCGTATTTTTGAGGATACAATCTCCTGAATATAAAACAGGGAGGGATTTACTCTGACAATGTTAATAAAATAGACTCCGGGAGAGATCCCGTCTATGGTGCACCGCACAGGTGCTGTCCTGAACGATCCGTTATCTTTAAGCCATTCAAGAAAAATCCTGCTTAAGCCGGTTATTTTCTTTGCTATATCAGCGTTCATTTTAGTAAAATAATTTCCTCTATTGTTAAAACGGTAAAAAGGCAGTTGTATTGAAGTCGGGTAAAACCAGTAGCGGTACGGTGTAAAATTAATACATTTATCGGGAATTTTCAATAGGAAAAACCGCCGGATAGGTGTAAAATAACCAATATGAGCATTTTACTTCCAATCAAGGGGAATAGAGAGGTATTAACCCTGAACACCTCAAAAATAATTGCCCTTGGACTGAATTACCGTGATCATCTCAAGGAGAGTGGCTTTCTTAATCTTGATAATTTGCCTGAAACTCCGGCTGAACCTATCTTGTTTTCAAAAACACCCAATACCCTGATAGGAAACGGTGAAGATATTATCATTCCTGCATTTATCCGGCGTGACTACGATTTCGAGGATATTCGGATCGATTATGAAGCGGAGCTGGCTGTTGTTATCGGCAAACGCTGCAGGAATGTGCCCCGTGGGAAAGCACTGTCCCATGTATTGGGGTATACCTGTATGAACGATGTAAGTATGCGGAACTTCCAGACTACGGATAAATCCGGGTGGTTCAGAGGAAAGTCCCTGGATACCTTCGGTCCGATAGGTCCTGTACTTGTTCCAGCTGAAGATATCCGAAATCCCCAGGCCTTGAACATATCCTGCCGTCTCAACGGCAGGACAGTGCAGAATTCAAATACCTCCTTTATGATATTTTCTGTAGAAGAGACAATTGAGTTTATCTCAAAGCAGATCACTCTGGAGGAGGGGGATATAATTATGACCGGTACTCCCAGCGGAGTCGGGCGTTTGAGAGGCGGAGATATAGTTGAGGTTGAAATAGAGGGAATCGGAATCCTTAAAAACAGAGTACTTGATAATTTTGAGGTTACGGCATAGGATTGGACGATAACCTCTGTAATACCACACGGTTATCGTTATTTTAAAAGAGAGGTTAGAGAATGAAAAATGTGATAGTACTGCCCTATACGCCCCAGCTGAAGGCACTGTTTACCATTATCCGTAACAAGGATACCAAACGTAATGAGTTTATTTTTTATTCCAACAGGATAATACGGCTCCTTGTGGAAGAAGCTCTCAACCAGCTGCCAACACGGGAAAAAATGATAACTACTCCCACCGG
>QNBL01000071.1 GCA_003641695.1 Spirochaetota bacterium | reverse complement strand
TGTATACCGTACATCCCCCAGAATCGTAAAAACCTTGGTCCCCGGACAACTTTTTGTACCAAAGGACCGGAACCAATCAGCTCCCTTCAATATGATAGGAGCAATGTTAGCGAGAGTTTCCACGTTGTTTACCACCGTGGGGGACCCTTTCAATCCACGGGTACCGGGAAATGGAGGCTTTAATCTCGGGATACCCCTCTTCCCCTCCATGGATTCTATTAAAGAAGTTTCTTCTCCGCACACATAGGCACCGGCACCTTTTTTTATCTCAATGTCAAAGGAGAATCCTGAACCGAACAGGTTATGCCCCAAAAGATTATATTCATAGGCCTGGGCCAATGCTTTTTCCATTCTCTTTATTGAGAGATCATATTCACCCCGAATATAGATATAACCATTTTCAGCACCTGTGGCATACCCTGCAATAAGCATCCCCTCCAGTATCAGATGGGGATTCCCCTCCAGTATCAGCCGGTCCTTGAATGTCCCCGGTTCTCCCTCATCGGCGTTGCATATAATGTATTTCTGATCTCCTTCCGCCCTGTGGGCAAACTCCCACTTCAAACCTGTGGGAAATCCTGCTCCTCCGCGGCCCTGCAATCCGGAAGCTTTAATGATCTCTACAACTTGTTCCGGTAAGACTTTCTCCTCCAGGATTTTACCTATAGCTTCATAACCCTTTTCAGCAAAGTACTCAAAAATATTCTCCGGATCTATTACGCCGCTCAACGAAAGAACTATCCTGTTCTGAAGCCTTACATCCTGCGGCCCAAGTTCCGAAGTCTTAAACTGCCCCTCTGAGGGTTTAACAACGAGACGGGTGACAACCCGTCCTTTTATAAAATGCTCGTGTACTATCTCATCTATATCAGCTGTAGAAAGATTTCCGTAATGCACGTCTCCGGGATACACACTTATCTCTATACCGTAATCTTTTAATCCTGAAGATCCGGTTTCCAGGACTTTTACACTATCCGCACAATCAGCTGCAGCAAGTTCCCTTTTTAAAATCTCCTCAAATTCTTTAACCCCTGCAGCTATTGTCAAATCATCGATATACAAAAGAACATAATAGTTATAAAAGTCCATGGTTAACTTCTAAACCTTTTCCACTTTACATGCCGCTACCTTCAACTCCGGTATTTTTGCGACCGGATCAAGAGCATCATTTGTCAGTCTGTTTGCAGCAGCTTCAGCAAAGTGAAAAGGAATAAATAGTGACATTGGAGCAACCTTGTCCGTTATCCTCGCTTTGGTTACTATGGTTCCCCTTCTGGAGGTAACCCTGATTTCATCATCCTCTCCAACCTTGATACTCTCCGCTATATCGGGGCTTATCTCAGCATACGGTCCGGACTCAAATGCATTGAGAACACCGACCTTTCTGGTCATTGTTCCGGTATGATAGTGATAGAGAATCCTTCCGGTACTGAGCATGTACGGATACTCTTTGTCCGGTAGCTCAGCAGGAGGAATGAAGTCAACCGGGGAGAAATGCCCCAGTCCCCTGGCAAAAGTACCCTCATGAAGGAACAAAACTCCTCTGTCTTCCTCGGCATCGGTTTTGCACGGCCACTGAACCCCATCTTTCCCGAGCTTCCTGAAATGAACGCCGCCGTAAATAGGGGAAATATCTGCTATCTCTTCCATTATGTCATCGGCATTGGTGTAATTCATCTCATAACCCATTCTTTTGGAGATATCCTGGATGATCTCCCAATCATCCTTTGTACCCTCCGGCGGATCGAGAACCGGTTTGATCATCTGGATTCTCCGCTCAGTATTGGTAAATGTTCCCCATTTCTCGTAACTGCTGAATGAGGGAAGAATTACATCCGCAAACTTTGCAGTTTCGGTATCGAAGATATCCTGCACAACAAGGAAGTCCAGCTTTCCCAGAGATTCTTCAACATGATTAAGGTTAGGATCGCTGACCATAGGATTTTCTCCCATAATATAGAGAGCTTTAACGGTTCCTTCACCTGCCCCGTCCATAATCTCTATTACAGAAAGCCCAACCTTGTCATCAAGCTTTGCACCCCATTTGGCTTCAAACTTGGTTTTGATTTTCGGATCATTAACCTTCTGATATCCGGGATATACGTTGGGAAGACCTCCAAGATCACAAGCGCCCTGTACGTTGTTCTGCCCCCTCAAAGGGTTAACACCAGAATATAGTTTTCCAACATTTCCAGTAAGCATAGCAAGATTTGCCACTGAAAGAACATTGTCCGTTCCGGTAATATGCTGGGTAATACCCATTGAGAACACAATGGATGCATTCTCCGCACTGGCATATATTCTTGCAGCTTCGATAATCTGCTCTTTGGGGATACCGGAAATCTCAGAGGCTTTTTCCGGGGTATACTCCTTGACTACCTTTTCGAAGTCTTCATATCCCTCGGTTCTTGATTGTATAAACTCTTTATCCGCCAGCCCTTCATTCACTATTACATTCATCATTCCGTTCAGCCAGGCTACATCTGTACCGTTTTTCTGTCTGAGCCAGATAGTCGCATACTTAACCAGATCAATACGCCGGGGATCGACAACTATGAGTTTTGCTCCATGATTTATAACAGCATTCTTTATATAGGTCGAAATTACCGGATGTGTTTCAGTTGTGTTGGATCCGGTAACAAGGATACAGTCAGCGAATTCAAACTCTTTGATTGAGTTGGTCATAGCTCCGCTTCCAAAAGCCCTTGCCAGACCTGCAACAGTACTCGCATGGCACAGTCTTGCACAATGATCAACGTTGTTTGTTCCTATAACCGCCCTCATAAACTTCTGAAATACATAGTTATCTTCGTTGGTACAACGCGCAGAAGCAAGCCCGGCAACAGCATCACTGCCGTTGTTATTCTTGATCTCAGTAAATCTGGATGCCACAAGATCAAGGGCCTCATCCCAGGAGGCTTCCCGGAATTGACCATTTTCCTTGATAAGAGGTGCCGTCAGCCGGTCATCATTCATTTGGTACTCATACCCGAACCGCCCTTTTACACACAGCCTTCCGTCATTTGCAGGTCCGTCTGCACCGTTTATCTTTACGATCTCATTCCCTTTTTTCTCAACTTCAATTCTGCAGCCGACACCGCAGTATGGACAGATTGTCTCCTCCTTGGTAACCTCCCATCTTCGTGCCTTGCCGATTGAAGGTTTGGGAACAAGAGCGCCCACAGGACATGCCTGAATACATTCACCGCACCCGTCACAATCCGAGTCGACCCACAGTCCACCGAGATCCGTCGCCACATAGGTATCAATTCCTCTTTCAGCAAATGAAAGGATTCCCTTCCCCTGGATCTCGTAGCAAGCTTTGACACACCTTTCACACAGGATACACTTATTCGGATCATAAAGAATAACGGGAGAAGTTGCCTCCACCGGCCGTTGATCCTTCCTGGCAGGATAGGGAAGATTGTCGATGGTAACATCATACCGGTATGCAAGATCTTCCAGTCCGCAGGCACCATCCACTTCACATGTCATACAACCGAATTTATGTTCCGAAATTAGAAGTTCAGTTATAGACTTTCTGTGATCCTCCAGTTCTTCGTCAAAAGCGGTAACATTCAATCCCTCTGTTACCTTAACCGTGCAGGAAGCAGTCAGCCCCCGCATTCCCTCTATCTTTACAACACACAATCGACAGGCACCGGAGGGGGAAACCTTGTCATAGTAGCACAATCCCGGGATATCAAACCCGGCGTCTCTGGCTGCCTGCAGCAGATTTTCCCCTGCTTCAGCCTTAACTTCTTTCCCATCTATTTTTATGGTTACCAACTTCCCCATCTATTCCTCCAGATTTTGATATTTGTTTAAAATTTCAATAATACTTTGTTCTGTCAGATTTCCGTAAACATCATCATTTATCATAGCTGCCGGCGCTAATCCGCACACACCCAGACAGCTGGAGAATTCCAGTGTAAACAAACGGTCATCTGTCGTCTCATTTTCTGAGATATTCAAATATTCCTTTATCTTTTCATATATATTCACAGAACCTTTAATGTAGCACGGCGGAGACTGACATAACCTTATTATGTATTTCCCCCGGGGGCGTTTGGAAAACATGGAGTAAAACCCCGTAACACCGTTTACCCTCGAAACAGGGAGTCCAAGAAAATCAGCAACCTTCTTCAGATCAGAATCCGTCAGATTATGCTCTTTTGCGGAATCCTGGATGTCATGAAGGATGTATAGCAGATTTTCCTCTTTTGCCTCATACCCCTTAAGGATATCTTCTGTACTCATATTCTTTTTCAAGCCTCTTTTACTCTTTTATTATTGAATCAAAGGGGCAAACATCGTAACAGGTTCCGCAGCTTATACAGACATCCTGATTTATTACATACGGAACACCCTTTGAGCCTGTTATACAATCAACCGGGCAGTTCTTCGCACAGATACCGCAGCTTCTGCACGCTTCGGGGATAATCGTATAGGTTACCAGATCCGCACATACCTTTGCCCGGCATTTATGATCCTGGATATGTTCCACATACTCATCCTTAAAATATTTCAGCGTTGATAAAACGGGATTCGGAGCAGTCTGGCCCAGTCCGCAGAGAGAAGTCTTTTTAACCGAATGGCAGAGACTCTCCAGCTTTTCCAGATCCTCAAGCTCTCCGTTCCCCTTAACAATCTTGTCCAGCATATCGTAAAGCTTTACAAGGCCGACACGGCAGGGAACACACTTACCGCATGATTCGCTTTTGGTAAAATCGAGGAAGAACCTGGCAGTATTAACCATACAGGTATCTTCATCCATTACAATTACCCCGCCGGAACCCATCATGGCTCCAAGTTCTATAAGGGTTTCGTAATCTATAGGAGTATCAAGATACTCTTCAGGCACACATCCTCCTGAAGGACCTCCAAGCTGAACAGCCTTGAATTTCTTCCCGTCAGGTACACCGCCTCCGATATCGAAGATCAACTCCCGAAGCGTTGTTCCCATGGGAACCTCTATCAGACCGGTATTCTTTATTTTCCCTGAAAGAGCAAAAACCTTGGTCCCTTTACTGGTTTCAGTACCGATTGATGAAAACCATTCCCACCCGTTAAGAATTATATGCCGGATATTAGCGTAGGTTTCGACATTGTTTAAGAGAGTAGGCTTGCCCCAAAGTCCTGAAATAGCAGGAAAAGGGGGTCTCGGCCGCGGGTTTCCGCGTCCTCCTTCTATTGATGAAATCAGCGCTGTTTCCTCACCGCAGACAAAAGCTCCGGCTCCTATTCTAATCTCAATATCGAAGGAAAATCCTGTTTCAAATATATTCTCCCCCAGAAACCCATACTCCCGGGCCTGTTCCAAAGCATGCTCAAGACGGGTTATAGCCAGAGGATACTCTGCACGGATGTAAACATATCCTTTGTTCGCTCCTACAGCATAGGCAGCAATACTCATTCCTTCGATGATACAGTGAGGATCCCCCTCAAGAACCGACCGGTCCATAAAAGCACCCGGATCCCCCTCGTCTGCGTTGCAGACAACATATTTCTGATCATTCTCCGCATTTTTTACAAATTCCCACTTGCGGCCGGTGGGGAATCCGCCGCCGCCTCTGCCTCTCAATCCCGATTTCTTGATTGTTTCTACCACATCATCGGGATTTGAGGATGTGAGAATCTGTCCGATTGCCGCATATCCGTTCTCGGTAATGTATTCTTCAATATTTTCAGGATCAATCCTGCCGCAGTTGGAAAGGACAATCTTTGTCTGCTTCTTGAAAAAATCAGCATCCTCCTGTTCTTTCTCTATAATTGCCCTGGTAGTCTCAGATACGAGGACCTTTTCCGCAACAGGACGCCCTTTAATAAAATGGTTCTCTACAATGTTTCCTATATCTTCCGGTTTAAGCCTCTGATAAAAAACCTTATCAGGGTACACCAGCATAACCGGACCAAGCTCACACGGCCCCATGCAGCCGGTTTCTATTACCCTGACATCATCCTCAATTCCTTTCTTTTTAAGTTCTTCGTGGATTTTATCTTTTATGTCATGTGAATGATTTGAGATGCAGGAAGCCCCGCCGCAAATAAGCACATCTAATTTTGGAACGCCAGCCATACTTCCCCCTAATCTCCAAATATCACCTGATAATCTTCTACTATAACACCGCCGACAATGTGCTCGGTTACAATTCTTTGAGCCTTTTCCGGATTAATATTCCCGTAAACCACTGGTTCTTTTTCCTCATGAGTAAAGACTTCTACCACCGGCTCCTTGGAGCTGTATCCCTTTTCACCTGTCTGCATAACTACAACATCTTTAATATTTCTTGAATTTACCTCTTCGATAAATGTTCTTAAAACTTCCCTTGCGCCTGCTGCAATACCTGAAGTCCCCATCCCCACAACGATCCTGTATTGTGCTTTATCGGAACGCTGCATCATTTCGCGCTGCCCTTTTTCTCTTAGTTTTCTGAGTTCATCTAAATTCATTACGGACCCCTTACTCCTCTTTACTTTTATATTCTGCAAGCATTGTTTTTATCTTTTTCCTGTCTACGTGCCCATAGACTTCTTCATTTATCATTACCGCAGGAGCAAGACCGCATGCACCAAAACAACGGGCCGTGTTCAGCGTAAAAAGGTTGTCCTCTGTTGTCTCCCCATTAACTATGCTCAGTTCTTCCTCTAACATGGAAAGGACCTTGTCCGCGCCCCTGACATAACAGGCAGTACCGAGACAAACATTAATCTCGTTTTTACCCTTGGGAGTAGTCGAAAAGAAGTTATAAAAGGTAACAACCCCATAGACATCGCTCAAATTTACATTAAGCTCCCTGGCAACAAAGTACTGAACCTCTTTGGGGAGATACCCGAATATATCCTGTGCTTTATGAAGAACCTTGATAAGAGGTCCTTTCTTACCCTTCTCTTTTTCGATGTATTCTTTAAGCTCTCTGTATTGGGGATTATCAGGAATATGTATGTGCATTGTGCCTCCTCTATAACTGCAGGAAATCTCAAGGATTATACCATGCCCTATTGGTTTTTCCAATAAAATATGGTACAAAACCTTAAGTTCCCTTGCGCTTTTACGTTATTCAAATAACGATATTTATGTCTTTATTTTATTATAAAAACTTTGTCAATAATATTGTTAAAATTTCTTCATTATACAGCTCCTATTCGCCTCCAAGAGGTGAATAATTCCTGAATATAATCAATAAAATGATTTACATTCCTCAATTTATGAATTATAATGGGATGTTGTTGTTATCACAAAGCAATTAGGAAAGAAAAAAAGAGAGTTAAGCAATGAACAAAGATTTTATACTAAGATTAACCAAATATAAGCGCTTGATTCACAAATTAAAAGCTCTTGGTTTTGAAAAGGTTTTCTCAAACAACCTTGGCGATGCGATTGGTGTTACTCCTGCTCTGGTTCGAAAAGACTTTTCCATACTGCACTTATCCGGGAACAAACGGGGCGGCTATAACATTGATATGCTGGTGGAAGAATTTGACCGTATTCTCGGCGGCAGTGAGCAGCAAAATGTAATAGTTGTCGGATGCGGAAGAATAGGAACTGCACTCATGGAGTATAACGGTTTTTCTACCGATGACCTGAACATAGTGGCAGGTTTTGACCAGTTTCCGGAAAAAGTCAATAATCCGACCAAGGTTCCGGTTTTCGGCATGGACAAGCTCCAGGAGTTCATTAGGGAAAACAATATAAAAGTAGGAGTTATTGCAGTTCCCGATTCGGAAGCATCAAGAGTTCTTGATATGATGGTAGAAGCAGGTATCAGAGGGGTACTGAATTTTGCTCCCGTTGAACTCAAGTGCAGCAAATATCAGTGTGAATCAACCTGTGAAATCCAAAACGTTAATATAGCCCTGGAGCTGGAACACCTGTTTTACCAGATCAGTACTCAGGAAATAAACATAGACAGGGATTCTGAAAAAGAATCATAAGCATTCTTAATCTTTGCACAGTGTAAGGAGAAGGGGCAGGTGATCTGAGTATCCTGTCCCCTTTACTTTGTTCCAGAACAGTGGAGTCCCTTCCCGGGATAGAATAAAGGGAAGCGTTACTACACCAAAAGAACTGTAATGAACCCCCGATTCCGACCACAAATTATTTCCTATTAAGCAATGGTCCAAAGTCTCCCAGCTACCGTTAAAGTAATAGGAGCCTTCTTCCGCCTCCGCACGGTACTGGAACCAGGGCTCATACAAGGCTCCGGATACTTTCATATTTTTATTCCCTGTTACCAGTAATACGCTTTCTGGGCATTCTGTCCCTGTATACTCAGTATCAGGGTACAGCGCAGTTGTGTACGTTTTACCGGCTCTTATATATTCATCATGGTTTTCGTTAAAATCACCAAGAACAACTATCTTTGCATCCTTTTCGGATTTCACGATACTATCCATTCTGTTCCTGATAATTTGTGCTGACATAATCCTCTGTTCTTCGGTATTCAATGCTCCGCCAAGCCGGGATTTCCAATGATTATTAAATATGTAGAGGGATTCGGTCCCCAGAACCAGTTTCACCTCAAGAGCAGGCCGGATACTCTTATAATCTTCGGTAAAAAGATCATGAATTATCACCGAATCAAAGGGTATCCTGCTTATAAATCCAATCTGTACCGCAGAATCCTCTTTTGCAGTTACACACAGATCTTCATACCCCATCCCCTTGAGGTACTGTGACACAAGGTCTTCAACGACATGAAGGTTCTCAACCTCCTGGAGCGCAATGATATCCGGCCCTCCTTTTACCGAAGCTTTTATGACCTCTGAAAGATTGAGCAGACGCTGGTGATAGAGAAGTTCATCCCAGTCACCTTCCGAAGGGTCGTACTCATGATACTCAGTTCCATTGTCAACTGCATCAAATATGTTCTGCACATTGTAGGAAAGAATGGTCAGAACTTCTTCCGTTCCGTCTAGAAAAGGAAGAGAACACCGGCACATGGTGAAAAATACCGATAAAAGAAAAAAGAGAGTTAATAAGTGTTTCATAATAATGAATACTTAAAAACTCTCTCTGATGATTCATGGATTCCGGAACTATTTAGGAATTCAGCTCCTTTCTTTCAGAAATAACCCTGGAAATCAGGCCGTAGGAAAAAGCTTCGGATGCATTCATCCAGTAATCCCTGTCCGTATCTTTCTCAACCTTTGAAAGATCCTGACCGGTTTCTTCACTTATCAGTTTGTTGAGTTTGATTCTGAGTTTTTCAAGCTCCTTGGCATGAATCTCTATTTCTGTGGCTACTCCACGGATACCGCTTAAAGGCTGATGGATAAGGTAATGAGAGTTGGGAAGCCCCAACCGCAACGCTTTAGGGGATGCAAGAAGGATAAGAGCTCCGGCGCTGGCTACCAGCCCCATACCCACGGTGTATACATCGGGTTTTACAAATCTCATCATGTCAAAGATGGCAAACCCGGCATCAACATCACCTCCGGGAGAATCAATAAACACCTTGATCGGATCATCACCGGCTGCTTCAAGAAGAAGAAGCTGGCGGATTACTTTCTCTGCGAGCTCCTTATTTACTTCACCGGACAGAAGGATCGTCCTCGTCTCCATCATTTTCTCGGTAAAGTCAAATGATCCGTCCCCGTTCTTCCCTTTCTTTTCTTCTTTGTCATTATCGCTCGACATATGTTCTCTCCGCTGTTATTATTTTATTATAAAAATAAAGTATACATATTTAAACGTGGAAAGAAAAGTATATTAATCCGGCTGCTCTTGATATATACCGATATTTTAATACAATAAAAGTATGAAATCATCCTTTATATCCATCATGGGCAGGCCCTCTGCCGGAAAAAGCACCCTTCTGAACAAGATCTGCGGAGAAAAAATATCAATCATTGCGCCGACCCC
>QNBL01000070.1 GCA_003641695.1 Spirochaetota bacterium | reverse complement strand
GTATTACAACCTGCTGACTCATGATATCTTTTCAATAGAAGAGATCTTTGGTCTTATTAAAAATAATCTTTACGCAACATTTATGGATAAAAAGAGCAAAGACAAACACTGGAAAAAAATAGATAAAATTATAAAGAAGTACACATAGAAAGTTTCGATACTCCAGGGCAGACTACGGGATAGTTTATATTCAATTCTCTGCACCCTTTGTTCGAGAGCAAAAGAAAAGCCTGTGGATTTAACCGCAGGCTTTATTTATAAAAAACGTAAAAATGTTTCACGTGAAACATTTCACTCTTCTTCGTCATCCTCTTTTTCACCGACAACCTGTGCTACATCTACAAGTACATCCGGTTTTTTTATATTTACCACCGTGACTCCGTGTGCTGATTTACCCTGTACGGAAATTTGTTCGACATTTATCTTTATTGTATTACCCTGAGAGGTTATACAGACAAGATCATCCTTCTCGTTAACAGAAAGAACACCGATAAGTTCTCCGGTCTTTTCATCAGTCTTGTATATTATCTGCCCTCTGGTTCCCTTCCCATGGGGAGTAAAATTATTGTAATCAACTCTTTTTCCGTAGCCGTTCTCAGTAATAACAAGAATTTTATTATCCCCGATAATTTTTAAAATTCCGGCAAGTTCATCATCTGTACTCAGAGATATCCCTTTAACACCCCTTGTAGCTCTGCCTATAGCTCTGATGTTTTCCTCCCCGAACCTCAGGGCATACCCCTTTCTGGTTACGAGGATAACCTCTTCTCCACCTTCGGTGAGAAGGGAACTTACCAGTCGGTCATTCTCGTCAAGCTTTATCCCGATAATACCTTTTGTTCTGGCGTTTCTAAACTCAAAGGTCCGTACCCTTTTAACAATTCCGTTTCTTGTTGCCATGAATATATACTTGTCGGGAGAAAAATCCTGCAGTGCCACGACCGAAGTTATTTCTTCATCAGCTGAAATCTGCAGAAGCACTTTAACCTGAGTTCCCCGGGCAGCTCTGGATCCTTCCGGTATCTCATGAACCTTTAACCAGTATGCTTTACCTGCACTGGTTACAAACAGGATATAATCGTGGGTTGATGCTATGAATATCTGTTCCAGGAAATCTTCATTTTTTAAAGTAGCCGTTGAGGATCCTCGTCCACCCCTTCCCTGACGTCTGTAGGAGGTTACCGGAATCCTCTTGATAAAACCCTTGTTTGATATCAGAACAGCCATATCTTCTTTTGCTATTAAATCCTCTATATTAAGCTGTCCAATCTCTTCGGGGACTATCTCTGTTCTTCTGGAATCTCCATATTTTGCTTTTATTTCCTCGGTTTCATCTTTTATCACCCCAAGAATTTTTTTCTCATCGGAAAGCAAGTCCTTCAGATAAGCAATCAATGCAAGAACTTCCTTGTATTCTTCAATTATTTTTCTGGTTTCAAGATTGGTGATCTTCTGAAGCCTCATATCCAGAATAGCCTGCGCCTGCTTCTCAGAAAGTTTAAACCTGGTCATCAGGTTTTCCCTTGCAGAGGAAACATCACCTGACTCCTTTATGATTTTTATTACTTCATCAATATTATCCAGGGCGATTTTAAGACCCTCGAGAATGTGGGCCCGTTCCTCGGCCTTCTTGAGATCGAACTTTGTCCTCCTGGTTACAACATCCACCCGGTGCCGAACAAAGTAATGAATCATCTCTTTAAGGTTTAATAATTCAGGACGTCCGTCTACAAGTGCAAGATTATTAACGTTAAAATTCTGCTGCAGCGCAGTATGAGAAAAGAGCCTGTTCAGGATAACTTTTACAATGGCTCCTCTTTTAAGTTCAATTACAATTCTCATCCCGTTCCGGTCTGATTCATCCCTGAGATCGGATATTCCCTCTATTTTTTTATTCTTTATGAGATCAGCAATACGAATAATCAGGTTTGCTTTATTGACCGCATAGGGAAGTTCGGTAACAATTATGACATCCTTACCCGATTTTGTTGTTTCCACACTGCATCGGGCTCTGACAACAATCTTTCCTCTTCCTGTTCTGAATGCGTTCTTTATTCCCATTGTTCCGTATATGATCCCGGCAGTGGGAAAATCCGGCCCTTTAACGTACTCCATAAGCCCGTCTACGGTAATTTCAGGGTTATCTATGTATGCCTGAATAGCATCAGAGATCTCACTGAGATTATGGGGAGGAATATTTGTAGCCATACCGACCGCAATACCGCTTCCGCCGTTGATAAGCAGATACGGTGCTGCTGCCGGAAGAACTGAAGGCTCCTGCATGGAATCATCATAGTTGGGAATAAAATCTACCGTATCTTTCTTTATATCCTTAAGTATTTCCTCGGCAATCTTCTGCATCTTGGCTTCTGTATAACGCATAGCAGCCGGTGGATCACCGTCTACGGAACCAAAGTTTCCCTGGGGCCGGACAACAGGATACCTCATGGAAAATTCCTGTGCCAACCGAACAAGAGCATCGTATATTGACTGATCCCCATGCGGGTGATACTTACCAAGAACATCTCCTACAATTCTACCGCATTTCTTGAATGCTCTGTCGGATCTGAGTCCCATTTCGTTCATTGCATAGAGAATCCTGCGATGTACCGGTTTTAAACCATCCCGCACATCAGGAAGAGCTCTGCTTACAATTACCGACATAGCATAATTTAGGTATGATTCTCTTATCTCATCTTCAATTGCAATGGGAATTACTTTCCCGCCTTTATTATCCACTCATCCGCTCCAGTTACTTAAACATCTAAATTTGATACAAGAAGGGCATTATCTTCAATAAACTTTCTTCTCGGTTCGACATGTTCACCCATGAGGGTCGAAAACATTCTGTCAGCTTCAACCTCATCCTCCAGTTTGACCTGCATAATATTTCGAGTATCAGGATTCATGGTCGTTTCCCAGAGCTGTTCCGGATTCATCTCTCCAAGCCCTTTGTACCGCTGAATGTTTACCTTATCGCTTTCACTGGCGAATTTTGAGAGGATATCATCCCGATCGCTCTCATCGTATGCGTAGTAGATCTCTTTCCCTCTGGATATCTTGTACAGAGGAGGCATTGCCAGATACACATGTCCATTTTCAATGAGTTCCGGCATGTATCTGAAAAAGAATGTGAGAAGCAGCGTCCTGATATGAGATCCGTCTACATCAGCATCCGCCATTATAATAACTTTATGATACCGTATCTTGGATACATCGAATTCTTTTCCGACACTTGCACCCAGACTTGAAATAATAGGCTGGAGCTTTTCATTGGCCAGAACCTTGTCCATTCTGGTTTTTTCAACATTCAGCATCTTACCCCACAGGGGCAGAATTGCCTGAAAGTTTCTATCCCGGCCCTGTTTTGCACTTCCGCCGGCACTGTCACCTTCGACTATATATATCTCACACAACGAAGGATCCTTTTCACTGCAGTCCGCCAGTTTACCCGGAAGCCCCGATCCTTCAAGGAAATTCTTTCTACGGGAAAGATCTCTCGCCTTTCTAGCTGCAAGACGTGCCTTTGCCGCACTGACTGTCTTCTCCAGGATTTTGTCTACAACCTTTGGATACTCTTCAAAATAGGTAGTCAGGTGTTCGTTAATCAACGATTCAACTATCCCTTTTACTTCTGAGTTACCAAGTTTACCCTTTGTCTGTCCTTCAAACTGGGGTTCTGGAACCTTTATCGATATAACAGCGGTAATTCCTTCCCGTACATCATCACCTGAAAGGGGAATACTCCCCGATTTTTTGGAGAGTGGTGATTTCTTGTAGAAATCATTGATTGTTCTGGTAAGACCCGCCTTGAATCCTGCAAGGTGGGTCCCTCCCTCTCTGGTATTTATATTATTGACGTACGAATAAATCTGTTCGCTGTATCCGTTGTTATAGGAGAGGGCTATTTCCAGTTCGACATTGTCCCGTTTAGCCTCGATGTAAACCGGTTCTGCATGTATGGGGTCCTTGTTCTCGCTAAGATATTCAACAAATGATTTTACCCCCCCCTCGAACTGATACTCCCGCTCCCTTTTTATCGGAATCCTTTCATCTGCAATTGTTATCTTTATCCCTTTGTTGAGAAAAGCCAATTCCCTGAGTCTGTTTGATAGAATATCGAAACTGTACTCAATAGTTTCAAATATTTCTTCATCCGCTTTGAATCGCACAATAGTACCTGTGGATCCGCTGTTTCCTTTAAGTTCTACAGGCTTTACAGGAATTCCTCTTTTATACTCCTGGAAATAAATTTTATTGTCTCTGTGGACCTCTACTGCACACCAGGATGAAAGAGCATTTACTACCGATACACCGACTCCATGGAGACCGCCGGATACTTTGTAGCTGTTTTTGTCGAATTTCCCTCCGGCATGAAGACGGGTCAAAACAATTTCAAGGGCGCTCACCTTCTCAATGGGATGTTCGTCAACAGGAATACCCCGTCCGTCATCCCTTACACAGATTATGTCACCCTTTTCAATGACAACCCGGATATTTCTGCAGTAACCGGCCAGAGATTCATCAATACTGTTATCTACTATTTCATAGACAAGATGATGAAGTCCCTCTACCCCGGTTGAACCAATGTACATACCGGGTCTTTTTCTAACAGCATCAAGCCCCTTCAAGACCTGAATTTGTTCAGCGGAATAACTATCTTGCATTTGTATTTACCTATTAGTTAGAGAATGGCTGATTATACATTTTTAGGTATAAATAATCAACAGAGGATAATATTTTTAAACTTTTTACTTGCCTATATTATTTCTCTATAATAAAATGATCAGTACTTCCAATAATTGTTAATAAATTGTGGATACTTTGTGTTGTTTTGAGAGGAAGTTACTCCTTGACGGTGTTTAAAACCCTACTGGAACCGTGTAAGAGACTACTTGTTTTTGTAACTTGTTATATTATATATAATTATATAATAATTGATCTGTAGTTCAACATATTGGAGTTTTTTTACATAAATTTAATAATTTTTATTGTTAAATTATCCTGTGGATAACTTGTGGGTAAATAAGATGAATGAATGGAACTATGATATTTTCTGGAAAGAGGCCTTAAAGCAGATAAGGGAAAAGATATCTGAAATAGACAACAGTATGTGGTTCAAGAATATAAGATATTACGGTTCCGGAAAAAACAAGATTATTCTTTCGGTTCCCTCTACTTTTTATAAAGAACAGGTTACACAAAAGTTCAGTGATCTTATCCTGAGTACCATTTCCGAACTTACCGGCTCAGTGATGGAAATTGAATTCATCGTTAAACAGGTAACCACACAGATTGGGAAAGAAGAAAATACCAACGGTTATAAAGAATCTGAACCGAAAAATAAAGTCAAAAACAGTAAGTCAAAACAACAGATTACCGGCAAAGATACTCTTGAAAAAAATTCTAACTTGAGACGGGATTACGTTTTCGATAACTTCGTTATTGGTGAAAGTAATACCTTTGCAGCAAATGCCTGTATTGCCATTTCAAAAAATCCCGGTAAAGCTTACAACCCCTGTCTTATATACGGAGGTGTCGGTTTAGGTAAAACCCATCTTATACAGTCAATTGGTAATTACATTCTTGACAACTTCAAAGGAATGAAAGTTGAATATGTTACTGCTGAACAATTTACCAATGATTTCATACGGCTTCTCGGCGAAGGAGAAATGTATAAATTTAAAAACAAGTACCGTAAAGTAGATGTTCTGCTCATTGACGATATTCATTTTCTTGGTAAAAAAATGTCTACACAGGAAGAGCTCTTCCATACCTTTAACGCTCTGTATGATTACAACAAGCAGATGGTATTTACCAGTGACCGACCGGTTTCCGAACTTAAAAATCTTACAGACAGACTTAGAAGCAGGTTTTCAAGAGGACTGAACGTTGATCTGCAGCCGCCGAGATATGAAACAAAGTTTGCCATACTAAAGCAGAAACTTGAAACTCTAGGTACAAATCTTGATGATGAGATTCTTGATTTAATATGTAAAAACGTAACAACCAACGTGAGGGATCTTGAAGCAGCTCTCACAAAGCTCATTGCCTACGGTGAACTGTTAAATAAAAAGATAACCATGGATATAGCAAAAGAACAGCTCAAAGATGAGTTTTCAAACCCCCGGCATGGGAACATTACCATAGATATTATCCAGAAGATTGTCGCAGACTACTTTAATCTTTCACAAAACGATCTAAGGGGAAAAAAGAGAACCAAGGCAATTACCTTTCCCAGGCAGATTGCAATGTATATTACCAGAGAAATAACAGAATACTCAACAACAGAAGTCGGAGTTGATTTTGGAGGTAGAGACCATACTACAGTTATGCATGCCTGTCAGAGGATAGAAAGTAAATTGAAATCCGATCCATCCCTGGAATCTATTATTCAAAATCTTATAAGAATGATTAAGGAGAATAGAATAAATTCTTGATAAACTGTGAGCAACATGTTTAACAATGTTTATAATTTTTTTTTATGAGGGATATGTTAAGAGATTGTTAATTATGGTATACTGTTATTAAGATGAGTAATTATTTATATGTAATTGTTTTAGAGGGGTTGTTAACATATTAACCGCCCCTATTACTACTATTACTAATATTAATTAATAAGTATTAGGAGAGAATAATGAAATTTACCTGTAATAAAGATCTAATAATTAAAGAAATTTCAATTGCTCAAGAGATAATATCATCCAGAAATTCAATTTCCATACTTTCAAATGTTCTTCTCGAGGCAGACAACAACAGACTTACAATACGTGCTACAGATTTAAAGGTTGGATTTGAAACCATGATCCCCGTTGAAGTTACGCAAGGCGGAAGCACAACGGTATTCTGTGAAAAATTTTTAAGCATCCTTCGTTCTTTACCCGAAGGAGATATTGAATTTAGTCAGAAAAATGACAATAGATTTATCATAAATCCCCTATTCAACAAGATTAATTTTCAGCTTAAAAGTATAAATGCTGAGAAATATCCTGAACTTCAGGATATTTCGGATGACAACTTCTTTCAGCTTCCGCAGAAAGAGCTGATTGATATGATAGAGCAAACAGTATTTGCAGTTTCCGATGATGAAACAAGATACTACATGAACGGTGTATATCTTGAACACGAGGATAATACCCTCTCCATGGTTGCTACCGATGGAAGAAGACTTTCTTTTATTAAAACAGCATTTGATGAAGAAAATATAAACTTTGATCCTGTTATAGTACCGACGAAAATACTGCATCTTGTAAAAAAACTATCCAGCGGTGAAGGTGTTATAGCTCTGGCAGTAACTGATAACAATATATTTGTCAAATTTGATAACCAGAAACTTTCTTCAAATCTAATAAAGGGACAGTTTCCAAACTACAAAAGAGTTATACCGGAGAGTCAGGATTATGAAGTCAGGATTAACAGACTTCAAATGATAGAAGCCTTGAAAAGGGTATCTCTTCTTGTGGAACAGAAATCAAAACGGATTTTTCTGAATTTTATTGAAAATTCATTGATAATCAATTCAGAAGAGAGCGAATTCGGTACTGCAAAAGAAGAGGTTGCATGTTCCTTTATTGGAGAGGAAACATCGATAGCCTTGAATTATCAGTATTTAATTGATCCTTTAAAGGTCATTGATGATGAAGATGTATTGATAAGATTTTCTGGAGCAAACAAGGCTATAACAATTGTTCCTACCTATGATAAGGACCTTTTTCCTATAGTTATGCCCATGCAGCTTGATTAGTTTTCATGGGGTTTACACAGGTAAAAACATTTTCTTTCAGAAACCTTCAGGATCAGGTAGTTGATCTTGAAGGTTTAAATATTTTTCTTACAGGCCAAAACGGACAAGGGAAGAGTAATTTTCTTGAATCAATATACATCCTTTGTTTTGGATCCTCATTTAGAACCAGAACGGAATCTCTTCTCATAAAACACGGGCATTCAGAAACAACCCTTTTCGGAACCTATAACAGGGATGGTGAATACTCCAATACTGTTTCATTTAACTATAAAGGAAATAAAAAAAAGATTCTTTTAAACGGAAAAGCAGTTAAAGACAGGAAAAATCTCATACATAATATTCCATCAATAGTATTTACCCATGATGATCTTGCATTTATAAACGGGACTCCGGATAAGAAACGGTGGTTTTTTAATCAGATAATGAGTATATACGATCTGGTATTTATTGATCTTTTACGTAACTACCGTAAGATACTTAAAATAAGAAACACAGAACTCAAGAATGAGGGTTCAAAGCTCATGGACGTACTAAACTATCAGCTCGCTGAGGCCGGGCTGGAGATTCAAAAGAAGCGGGAATCTGCTGTAAAGGAGTTCAATACAGTTTTCACACCGATATTTTCAAGTATTTCTCAGCTGGGAAAAGAGGTATCCATAAAATATGAACCCTCCTGGAAAGATTGTTTTACAGTGGAAGAAATAAATGTAAAACTTGAGAAATCCTGGAAAAATGATCTGTTTACAGGATCAACATCGACTGGTGTTCATCGTGACAGGTTTGAGTACTATATGGATAATCGGAATTTTTCAAAGATTGCTTCTACCGGCCAGCTGAGATTAATATCCCTTGTAATGAGGATTACCCAGTCTATCTTTTATTTGAAAAAAACGGCACGGAAACCGATACTTCTTCTTGATGATGTGCTGCTTGAACTGGATAGTGAGCGGAGAAACCGGTTTTTTAACTACCTTCCGGAGTATGAACAGGCTTTTTTTACCTTTCTCCCGGGCGAGCATGCTTACGACAGGATTCAGGAAAATGTTAAGATGTACGATGTTAGCGAAGGGGTACTGACTGCAAAATGAAAAAGGCAAGGGATGTTCTGATAGATGTTCTCGGAGGTATTCATCTAGAGGGGGAGATGTATGTATCCTTTTTTAACAGTTGGAACAAAATAGCAGGAACGGATATATCTAATCATTCCCGTCTGACGGATATAAAAAACGGTATACTCTACATGGAAGTGGATCACCCGGGTTGGATACAGTTGATTCAGCTGAGGAAAAGGGAGATTCTTAAGAAAACGAAATCGATGTTTCCTCAGCTGGAGATAAGAGATATTAGAATTTTTCTTGAGAAACACAAAAAAGCGGCACCGGAAAAAGACAATAAACAGGATAAGGACAGCCGGGATGACGAAAAACTGCGTTTTGACAAGATTCTTGAAAGGCTGGGACGTTCAATAAAGAAGGATGATGAGTTGACATAATGAATGGTTTGAAAGTATACTACCACACCGTTATAAAATAGCAATAAATGCGCATTACGCGATAAAAATAAGGAGTTTCTTGGATGAAAAGAACGTACCAGCCCAGCAGAGTTAAAAGAAACAGAAAATTTGGCTTTAGAGCCAGGATGAAAACAAAAGCAGGAAGACTTATTCTTGCAAGAAGACGGAGAAAGGGAAGAAAAAAACTGTCAGTAGCGGATGAAAAGAAGCCTTACTAGAAAAGAAAGACTTAAGACCAGAGAGGATATTAGTAGGGTTTTTAGTTCTTCTGCAAAAGTTTCCTGTACCGGAGCTAAACTTGTTTATAACGAAAATATGCTTGAGTTTAACAGGTTTGCTGTTACCCTTGTAAGAAAGTACGGCAATGCTGTTATACGAAACAGATCCAAAAGGATTGTACGTGAGATATATCGTAATTTAAAATTCAATATAAGTAAGGGATATGACATGGTAATCGTGTTATACCCCGGTAATTACAGTTATAGTCAGCGTTTAGAACAATTTTCATATCTACTAAAAAAAGCAGATCTGCTCATCACTTCTCACTGAATATCCTCACTTATTCACGAATAATGAGGAGAAATAATGGAAAAGAATACACTATTAGCAGGGGTTTTATCAGTTGTTGTAATTACTCTCGGATTTATGCTCCAGAATGTCTT
>QNBL01000069.1 GCA_003641695.1 Spirochaetota bacterium | reverse complement strand
TTGTAGCTTTTAAGAAAATATGTCTGGGAAAAATCTCTTGCAGAAGCCTCTCTAATACTCCATAGAGCAAGTTTTTCAGCTTCCACAGGCTGTTTACTCTTTAGTTCCCGCACTGCAAGGATCACCGCTTCCGAGAACAGATCTTCAGCATCAGCTTCCAGTGCACTGTTAATCTGCTGAACAATATCCTTGAAAAATGGCTGTTCCTTTAGAACCTTGCTGATAAAGTGAACTTGATGTTTGTTCGGATTTACAAGTGTTTTTATACCGGCAAGATGCATCAGAACAGTGCCAATTTTTTTTGCAGGAGAGATCTCTTCCACCATATCAAGATTGCTGATCATCCTGCTGAAATCACGGCGGTAGAATGCATCAATTGCAATGGTAACGTATTTCCAGGAGATGAGAGGTGAGTCTTCCTCAATTTCATCCATGGCTTCGATAACTCCCGGATTCTCCATCCCGTTGGTAACTGCCTCAAAGGCATCAATAATGATCTGGGATTCCTTCTTTAGACGAGATGAATCGGACAGGATGGTTGATCTGTCCAGAACGCCTGGATCGGTAATTTTCCTGACAAGTGCATCTCTGATCTCTTTGTAATCAGCAGAGTTTTTTTTACTATTAATGTAGTTTCGTATACAAAGACAGTTTTCTTTCATTGTTATCAAGTAGGTAAAGAACCTATACCAATATCAGTGATATGTCAATGTAAAGTGAAAAACTTCTTATCTGAACAGTGCCTTTACTTCTGCAATTTCTTCCTTCGAAAGGGTCCGTGCAATCTGGATCTCATCTTCAGGATGAGTCTGCAGGATTGGTTTACGGTTGTATGGGGTACCGTTCTCATCAGTAAGGAGTTTTAAAATCGGATTTTTTGGGGTTTCAAGATTTGTTTTTACCACAATTCCCTTTGCCCCGTTGTTTAAAAGAACATAGGTTCCCATAGGATATACGGAGATTATATATACAAGTGCTCTCAGGACATTTTCGTCGTATTTAATCCCTTTACCCTGCAAAAGGTCCATTATCCCGGAGTGTCCGTCCTTACTGTCCCGGTATTCCCTTTTTGAAGTAGCTGCACTGTAAGCGGATGCAACCCCTATAATCTTTCCGTAGAGGGATATCTTGTCTCCGGCAACTCCCCGGGGATAACCTGAGCCGTTCACATACTCATGGTGTTCAAGTACCGCCAGAAAAATGGGTGAAGGATACTCCGCCTCTTTTAAAGCTTTATACGAGATAACCGGATGAGTTTTTATAATCTGTTTCTCTTTATCCGAGAGCTTTTTATTACTCCTGTAAATATTCGGAGGGATCAGCAGCATTCCCAGTTCATGAAGCAGCGCTGCAATCCCCAGCTCAATAAGTTTATGAGGGGGGAGTTTTATGTATTCGCCTATGGCAAGGGAAAGTATTGCAGATTTTACCGAGTGGACCGACAAGTACGAGTCGGGAGACTCGTCATTCTCTCCCTTGACATTAATAAGGTACCCCCGGTGTTCTTTCAGGAACGTGACAATCTCTTTTACTTTATCCGATATCCGTGTAATGGGGAGAGCATTATCCTCCTTGAACGTGTTAAAAAACTTCTCCATGAAAAGTACCGTTTCATTGAAAAATTCGAGGGATTCTCTCTCCTTTTCCTGTTCTTTCAGAGGTTTGTCCCCTGCCAAAGGATCAGCGGTATCACCTGCACCCAAACCTGCCTGACCTGTTCCTGTGGTGGCAGGAGGAGTATCCTGGGGAGATCCGTTGGAGTATACAAATTTATATTCCCATTTTTTGAGTATTGTTTTAAGCTCAGAAGTAACCTCAACATCCGGTGAGAGAAGAATGTACTTTTCGTCCAGGTAAACCGGCTCGCTGATATACTTGCCTTCAGGAAGGCTGTCTATGGAGATTTTATTCATTTTTATACCGTCGACCCCCTATGCAGATTTAAGTACACTCTACCTATATTATAGGAGAAAATCACTTGAAATTTAAGATAATTTTTATTTTATTCAATGTTGTTGTTCTTTTTTCTCTCCTGATGATTATTTTTATGCCTGTGTTAATGCTGGGGTCGGAGTACGGATTTTCTTTTTTTGCCAGTATATGGTATGTTGTCGTCCTTTTCGTAGTTGTCATCGGTGCTGTTGATGCCTACTTTCTCATCAACTGGAAGCTGTTCAGATTCCTTGAAGAGGAAAAATGGGATGACCTTATTGTTTTTCTGGAAAAAAGGATTGAAGAGGGCAAAATCCCGGGGAAGTTTGCTGTCCGGATTATGGTTAATGTCTACCTGTCCCGTTCTAATCTGGAAGGTATCGAACGTTTGGGAGCGCTTATAAAGGAGAAGAGACCTTCTCTTTACCGGAAGCTGCTGCTGATTTTTACCATACCCGTTTTGTTAAAAGGAGAGCCGGTTCTCATCGAAGAGATGATAGCTCCTTACGTTTTTGATAAAAAGGTGAATGACCGTTTGTGGCTGAAATATCTGCTTGCTTTTTCCTTTTTGCTTCAGAGAAAAACCCGGGAGGGAGGGGAAATTCTTTCCGGTTTGTGCCGGGAAAAGATCTCTCCGGTACTGCTCATGCTGGTTCTTTACAGTTTTTCTTCCTTTGCGGAAGATGATTCTGACAAAACGTGTATTGATGAGAAGAAAGTTTTTCTCAGGGATAAGTATTCCGCCGAATCAATGGGTCTGCAGATAGAAAAGGACCGGTCAAATGTAATAGTCGCTGTCCTCTCTGGAGTAGTGAACGAAGCTCTGGACTGGCTATACGATAATACAAGAAAAATAGAAATAGAGGAATAACTATGGAAGTACGGGTACGGTATGCACCCTCTCCTACGGGGCTGCAGCATATTGGAGGGATTAGAACTGCCCTCTTTAACTACTTCTTTGCCCGGTCGAAGGGGGGGAAGTTTATCCTGCGGGTAGAAGATACCGACAGGGAACGATATACAGAGGAAGCCTTGCAGGATCTTTATACTACTCTGGATTGGCTTGGTGTAAAATGGGACGAAGGACCAGAGATAGGGGGACCCTATGGACCATACATTCAGTCGGAACGGTTCGATCTGTACCGTGAGTATGCAGATAAGCTTCTTGAAGACGGCAAGGCTTACCGCTGTTTTTGTACTTCTGAACGGCTTGAAAAACTCCGGGAAGAACAGAAAAAAGGGAAGAAGTCCCTTGGATATGACAGACACTGCCGGAATCTGACTCAGGAAGAGGTTAATGCAAAAATCTCTGCGGGGATTCCCTCTGTAATACGGTTCAAGGTTCCTTTTGAAGGGAAAACCTCCTTTGAGGATGTCCTGTTGGGAAAGGTTACCAGGAAAAACAAGGATATTTCTCCGGACCCTGTCCTTCTCAAAAGCGACGGATTCCCAACATACCACCTGGCAAATGTTGTGGATGATCATTTTATGAAAATTTCCCACATCCTGCGGGCTCAGGAGTGGATCCCCTCCGGTGCTCTTCATGTACTGCTTTACGAAGCATTCGGATGGAGTCCTCCGGTATACTGTCATCTGCCCATGGTTATGGGTAAGGATGGGCAAAAACTGTCAAAGCGGCATGGTTCAACCAGCGTTGTTGAATTCCGCGAGAAGGGGTATCTGCCCGAGGCGATTATTAACTATGTTTCCATGGTAGGGTGGTCTTACGATGACAAAAGGGAGTTTTTCAGCCGGGAAGAACTGGAGAAGCTTTTTTCCCTGGAGAAAATAAACAAAGCTCCGGGAGTATTTGACTATAAAAAACTGGAGTGGTTTAACGGACAGTACATACGGAAGAAATCAATGCCGGAACTTACCGGACTGGTTCTTCCCTATTTGAAGAAAGAGGGCATCATTTCCGATCCGGTTACGGATAAAGAGATGGAGATTGTCGAAGCAATGATGCCCCTTATGGCGGAAAGGCTGCACCTTTTAAGTGATATTTCAAAACTCTCCGCTTTTCTGTTCAAGGACATAACCGACTATGATGCAGCGGCCCTTGTTCCAAAAAAGATGAACACGGAGGGAACCATACGGGTTCTTGAAGAGATCCTTTCTGTCATTGGAAATGTTGTCAACGCCGGAGAAGAGGAGGCTGAAACAATTTTCCGCGGTATAGCCGAAAAACTGGAGGTAAAGCTGGGTTCTGTTCTTATGCCCCTGCGGGTTGCAGTAACCGGAAGTACGGTATCTCCTCCTATTATAGGATCTATCCGGCTCATAGGAGAGGAAAAGACCGTGGAGCGGATAAAGATAGCACTGGAAAAACTTAAAAGAGAGGTTGAAAATGGCTGAAGTAACAATGGAAAAACTGGTTTCTCTCTGCAAAAGAAGGGGGTTCGTCTATCAGTCAAGTGAAATATACGGCGGGCTTTCCGGAGCCTGGGATTACGGCCCAATGGGAGTCGAACTCAAGAATAACGTAAAGGACTACTGGTGGAAGGAGATGACCCGTCTTAATGACAACATTGTCGGTCTTGATGCTGCAATCATGATGCATCCGGACGTATGGAAGGCTTCCGGTCATGTCGATAATTTCTCTGATCCCATGGTCGACTGTAAACAGTGTAAAGCCCGCTTCAGGGCTGATCAGATTGATCTGTCCAAGCCGTGTCCCAACTGTGGCAGCAAGGACAGTTTTACGGAACCCAGACAGTTCAACCTGATGTTCTCAACCCATCTTGGACCGGTATCCGGGGATGATTCAAATATTATCTACCTCAGACCGGAAACAGCCCAGGGAATATTTGCAAACTTCAAGAACGTAGTACAAACGAGCAGGGTCAGAATTCCCTTCGGGATAGCCCAGGTCGGCAAGGCATTCAGAAACGAGATTACAACCAAGAACTTTATCTTCAGGACGGTGGAATTTGAGCAGATGGAGATGCAGTTCTTTGTAAAACCGGGAGAAGATGAAAAGTGGTTTGAGTATTGGAAGGAATCACGGATAAACTACTACGATAAACTGGGAATCAGAAAGGATAAACTCCGTTTTCACCGCCATGGAGAGGATGAACTGGCTCATTATGCAAAGGATGCATTTGACATTGAGTTTGAATTCCCCATGGGGTGGCAGGAACTGGAGGGAATTCATTCCCGAACAGATTTTGATTTATCCCGACATGCAGAGTTCTCCGGAAAGGATCTAACCTATCTCGATGATCAAACCAGGGAGCGGTTTATTCCCTACGTTATTGAGACTTCCGCGGGGCTCACCCGTTCTGTCCTTATGGTGCTTTCCGATGCATACGAGGAGGAAACCCTGGAAGGCGGGGATGTCAGAACGGTAATGCACTTTCATCCTGAACTCGCACCTGTGACTGTTGCGGTTCTGCCTTTGGTCAAGAAAGACGGAATTGCCGAACTTGCAAAGGATATTGAAAAGGATCTGCGCAGCGATTTTGCTACCTTTTACGATCAGTCAGGAGCTATAGGACGGAGATACAGACGGATGGATGAAATCGGGACTCCCTACTGTGTAACTATTGACTATGAGACAAAGGACGACAGAACAGTAACGTTACGATACCGGGACAGCATGGAACAGATTCGTGTTCCGATAGATGAGCTTTCTTCGGTGATACGGAAGGCCAACAAGGAGTACAGGAGAAAATAATGGGGAATGGACTTGATGTATTAAAGGAACGGGGCTTTGTAAAGCAATGTACCGATTTCGATAAACTTGATGAATGTATGTCAAAAGAACAGATAAGTTTTTATGTAGGGGTTGATCCTACAGGAAAGAGCCTTCATGTGGGGCACATGGTCCCTCTTTTTGCAATGGCTCATCTGCAAAGGGCAGGGCACCGGCCGCTTGCTGTCGTAGGCGGGGGCACTGCGTTGATCGGTGATCCCTCGGGAAAGACAGAGATGAGAAAGATCCAGAGTGTGGAGCAGATTCAGCAGAATGCTGACTCCATAAAAAAGCAGCTTGGCCGGATTATTGATTTTTCCGATGATAAAGCCCTTCTGCTCAATAATTATGAATGGCTGGGAAATCTTAACTACATAGAGTTCTTAAGGGATATAGGACGCCATTTTTCAGTTAACAGAATGCTCTCTTTTGAAACGTACAAGATGAGACTGGAAACGGGACTCTCATTTATAGAGTTTAACTACCAGCTTCTTCAATCTTATGACTTTCTTGTCTTGAATCAGGAATATAACTGTAAGCTGCAGATCGGTGGAGATGATCAATGGGGTAACATTGTTGCAGGTGTTGACCTTACCCGGAGAGTAGAAGGGAATGAGGTCTATGGACTAACCTTCCCCCTGGTAACCCGTGCAGACGGCAAGAAGATGGGAAAGACCGAAAAGGGCGCTGTATTTCTTGATCCTGACATGTTTTCCCCGTACGAGTACTTTCAATACTGGCGTAACGTTGCAGATGCTGATGTGGAGAAGTTTCTTATGCTGTTTACCTTTCTTCCTGCTGAGGAAGTAAAAGAACTTGGTAAACTTAAGGATAAAGAGATAAACCGGGCAAAAGAGGTACTTGCCTATGAACAGACGAAGATCATTCATGGTGAGGAAGCGGCCGGGAAAGCAAAAGAGGCAGCACGGTCGGCATTCTCTGCTGCAGGAGCTGCTGTTCAGGATAAAAGTGCAATACCCTCTATTGAATTGAAACGGGAGGAGCTGGAGAAGGGGATAAACGTTATGGATCTCTTTTCCCTGACTGAGCTTTGTTCCAGCAAGAGCGAAGCCCGCCGGCTGGTGAGTCAGGGGGGAGCTTCGGTAAACGGGAACAAAATCACCGATATAAACACAACTGTGGATACGTCCTATGAAGAAGAAGGTGAGCTGCTCCTAAAAGCAGGGAAAAAGAGGTATTTCAGAGTACTAATTAATGAGTAAAATATGGATACAAAAAAGGCTGATTCGGAGATCCGAATCAGCCTTTTTGATGTGCCGCCGAACAGAATTGAACTGTTGACACGAGGATTTTCAGTCCTCTGCTCTACCGACTGAGCTACAGCGGCGCTGTTCGATATATATACATTGAAAGCTGAAAACTGTCAATACTTTGATTGAGTTTTTACAGAATATTCCATATACTTCAGGCATGAATCTACTGGTTAAAAACGGAACTTTGGTTACCGGAGAAGAAGCACGGAAAGGCGATATACTTATCAGCGGAGAGAAAATTCAGGATATAAAAGACCGCTTTAGAGAGGATGAAATACCGTCTGGAACAGAGATTATTGATGCTGGAGGGAAGTACGTCTTTCCCGGTTTTATTGATGCCCATACCCATTTTCAGTTAGTATCCCGGGGTACGGTGACTGCCGACCGGTTTTATGACGGAAGCGTACTGGCTGCTTTCGGAGGGATAACGACAGTTGTGGATTTTGCAGATCATCTTCCCGGGAAAAGGATTGCAGAAGGTTCGTTGACCCGTAACAGGGAAGCCTCGGGAGAGATGGCTATTGATTGGGCTCTGCATCAGGTTGTTACCGATGTCGGGGCAGTTATTTTAAATAATACCAGGCATTCAAAAGCAGGTTATACTCCTTACAACGGGATGGAGGTAAAAGGAAGGGTGGATGTTACCATTCTCCGGGGAGAGGTAATTATGAAAGAAGCAGTTTTTACGGGAAGAAAGGGAAGCGGCAAGTTTATTGCGGAAAGCGGATCGTCGGTAGTGTGACGGACACATCAGCGACGGCTATCTGCTTTATTTCATGCGAAGAAGTAGTCCTCAAGAATCATGCACAGAGCATGATACACCGGCAGATGAAGTTCCTGAATTTTGTAACTCTCCCGTTCGTTTACCCGTATACAGACAGTACATATCTCTGATAACCGGCTCTCTTTTTCCCCTGTCATGGCCAGGGTATTAAGTCCCATGGCTTTTGCTGCAATTGCCGCTGACACAACGTTTTTCGAGTTTCCTGAGGTAGACAGCCCCCAAAGAAGATCTCCCTGTTTCCCAAGACCCAGAACCTGCTGAGAAAAAATCAGGGAAGGATCCATGTCGTTCAGGATGGCTGTATTCAGAGATACATGGGTACTGAGGGATACCGCAGGAATTGCCTGCTGCAGAAGCTCACCCATCTGTTTCCCGGTTTCTCCTCCCGCTTCTATCAGAGAAGCTTTCTGTCTTGTAGAGAGGGGACGGTTGCGGATAAATCCTTTCATCAGTTCCCCTACAATGTGTTCTGCATCGGCAGAACTTCCTCCGTTACCACAGATAAGAATCTTGCCGCCATTCTTCACAGTTTCAATCAGGAGCACAGCACTTTCTTCTATCTGTTCCCTGCTTCCCGAAAGAGAAGAATATCGATTTACAAGATCATCAATAAACCTCCCGGCATTGTATTTTTTATTCATCTTTCATCCCTTCTCCCTTTGCCTGCAGGCACTGCAATCCTGAAAAAAGTCGTTACGTCCTGAACTTGTCTGTCTGACTCTTCAGGAGAGCTGCTTCATCTGATATCTTTTGAGCAGATTGAGACAGTCTTTCTGTTACGTTACCGATTTCTCTGGCTCCGGTGGATATTTCGTCCATGGATGCTGAAACTTCAGTGGATATTCTGTCCACCTTGGTCACTATCTCGTTAAGCTCTTCGGCTGTTGATGTAATAGTGCCTGAGCGGTCTGTTACCTTACTGCTGATGCTGTTGAGGGTTTCTATTGATCTGAGGATTTGTGTCCCCCCCTCGGCGAGCTCTTCCGTAGTAGTGAGAATTTCCGAGAAGGCGTTGTAAACACTTTTTACTTCGGAGCTTATTTCGGAAAAACTGCTGCTTGTTTTATCTCCTTCTTGTACAGCCTCTTTTATACGCTCAATAATCGTTTTTATTTCACCTTTTATGTTACGAGCATTTGAAGCTGCGTTTTCGGCCAACTTCCGTATTTCATCGGCTACTACCGAGAAACCGCTGCCTGCTTCTCCTGCATGTGCAGCTTCGATGGCAGCATTCATGGCAAGAAGGTTTGTCTGTGCTGATATATTGTTTATAACACCAACCATTTGTGAGATACTTTCAATGTTCTCTTCAATGGCTCCAATGGCTTTTATGGTTGCTGCAATAACAGTTTCCCCTTTTTCTGTATTGGAGAGGAGTTTTCCCGTCGTTTCCTTTTTCCCGGAAGTTATGGAGGCAACGTTCTTTATGGAAGCAACCATCTGGTTAACTGCGGAGCTTGAATCTGCAATAGCACTTGTCTGATCCTGTATCAGGGAATCAAGATCCTTCACTTCGTTTTGAATTTCCTGAGTTCCCTGAGCAGTATTGTTGATAATGCTTTTGAGCTGCTCCATGGACTTGATAGTACTCTCTATATTCGCAGTTATTTCAATAACGGCGGACGTGGTATTGTCAACATGACTGTTTAAATCGTCTTTCACTTCTATGGTAGAAGCTACACTTTTCTTGATTAAAACTATCATGTTGCGGAGGGTTTCAATAAATGAATTAAATGAATCAGCCAGGGAGCCGGTTTCATCTGAATTCCTGATAGTAAGCTTCGTTGTAAGATCACCTCCGCCGGAAGCAATCTCCGCCAGATTTTTATCAATTGTGCCCAAGGGGACCGTAATCAGTTTTATAATAAAGAAGCTGAGTACCACCCCAGCTAAAGCAAGGGCACCAAGGGTCAGAAGAAAAATCAGGGTGAATGACCTGAAACTTTTCTCAAGTACTTCCGAACTGTTATTGAGGGCTTTGATGGACGAAGTTATATTTCGGGCAAAAACAATAACCCCCACAGGAGTTCCTGCAAAATCCTTTACCGGAAAGACATTTATTGAATAATTCTTGATTGTTGTTTTATAAAGCCCTTCTGAACCCTTATCCAGAAGATCTTTCGTTACCAGGGAATTGGTTATATCCGGATCCGGAGCATCTGTCAGAACGTAGGTGTCAGCGATAACGGGGTAGGTAACCGGATCCTGTAGTGACTTTGCCACCTTCAGATAATCCGAGTTCATATAAGCGGCAAAGAAGG
>QNBL01000068.1 GCA_003641695.1 Spirochaetota bacterium | reverse complement strand
TGGGAGGGGGTTATGCACTGGTACCAGGTCTGATATATCTCTTTGGTGCCCCTGTTTACATTACAATGGGAACTTCTCTGGCTGTAATGATACCTATGGCGTTGGTAGGAGGAACTATTAAGTTAGTTCAAGGTTTTGTATTTCCCGGTGCGGCACTTGTTTTGGCTTCAGGAACAATAATTGGAGCACAGATTGGAGCTCTTACCATTAAGAAAATCAAGCCGAATACTTTAAAACTGATTTTTGGCATATATTTTCTTTATGTTGCTGCAAAGTTTATTAGTAATCTTTTTGGCATCCATATATGGTAAAAATTTCTATTTCAGGGGTTTATACAGTATGTATAAGCCCCGATTATGATTCTGTTATACAAATCTCCGGAGACCGGAATTTATGCATAAACATTCTGCCTTAACCTGGCTGCCTTTACCTATTACCATAGGCATCATGCTATGCGGACAAATCATGGCAAAGAAGGCAGGAATACTGATTCAAAACGGCAGCAGCCTTTTGAACATCTTTTCTCTCTTAAGTTATACGTGTTTGCTTCTCAGAGGAATACTCTGGATATGGGTTGTCAGGAAATTGAGGCTTGTTTTTGCATATCCTGTACTCAGCCTTAATTATATCCTTGTTTTAGCGGTGTCTTCTCTATTATTCAAAGAAGCTATCACAGTATTCAACGCTGGAGGAGCTTTGTTAATTGCGGCAGGTGTTATCCTGACCGGGATCGGAGAACGGTACGGAAAGGGGGAAATATGATTACAGGGTATCTACTCCTTTGCATAATGATTCTTTTAACAGCAGGATCTCAGATATTGGTAAAACGCGGGGCAATGAGAATTAAGACAGGTCAGGGAGCCGGTCTGCTTATTAGATCCGCTTTTAACATACCCCTTGTCATTGGGACAGCTGCAGTAGTTGCTGCCCCTGTTTTCTATATTAATGCACTGTCTTTGCTGCCCCTTAACAGAGCATTCAGTTTTAACGGGTTGGGATATGTATTGGTTATTATTCTCAGCCGTTTCTTTCTCCATGAGAAACTATCACTTTTCCATATAACAGGCGGATTATGCATTCTGTCAGGGTTTATTATCTGGAATGCCGGAGGTGCCGGGTGACAATGAAACTATCAATTGTGGTTCCCTCCTATAATGGAGCGCCTGTCCTGGAAAAACTTTGCAGAGAAATTACCTGTAGGGTTAAAACCGGTTTTGAGATTCTTATCGTTGATGACGGCAGCGCCATACGCCCCCTACCGGTGATACTGAAACTCAGGAACGAAGGAATAGACATAAAAGGTGTCTTTTTAAAAACCAATTATGGGCAGCAGCTGGCCACGCTTGCCGGCCTCTTTTGTGCATCAGGGGATTGCATTATTACAGCAGATGACGACCTTTCCCATAACCCTGAATACTTTGATGCTCTGCTTAGAAAAGCAGTACAGGAGGATTTTGACGTAGTATTTGCTGTTCCGACTCACATGAACAGGGGTATGGTCCGAAGAGCGGGATCCCTGATACGCGATGGTATTTTTACTCTGTTTTTCAGAAAGCCCCGGGGAGTATCCGTTTCCAGTTTTAGATTAATAAAGAGGACTCTGGCAGATGCTGTTATTAAAAATGTAACGGAGTACCGGTATCTTTCGGTGGAAATACTCCGACGCACAACACGGATTGGAAACATGACGGTGAGCTACACTTCCAGGGAATCCGATACACGATACAACCTTCCGGATCTTTTTAAACTCGGGATTTCCCTTATTGGCAGTTCCCCGTACATCCCTGCCTGGATACGACCTAAAAGCAGAGCAGGAGAATTGGAGTATACCGTTATATGAAACTTATGATTGCAGGCGGAGGGGACGGGCAGCTGAATGCTGTCCGCAGGGCAAAAAAAAAGGGATATACAGTTGTTGTAAGCGACATGAATCCACACTGCCCCGGAGCCCTTGAAGCCGATTTTTTTGTAAAGGCAGACACCTTCAGCTTTGCAGAAACGCTAAAGGGAGCTCAATCGGAAAATATTGATGCTATCCTGACATTGGGAACTGATCAGCCGGTACTTACCTGTGCTCAGGTTGCTGATGCACTGCGAATTCCTTTTGGAATTAGTGTGAAAACTGCACATGCGGTAACCAACAAGAGGATAATGAAACCTCTTTTTGTGCAGAATAATATCCCTACTTCAAGATTTACACTGATACAAAAAGGCTTTACTCCTCAAGAAATTTCAGCATTAAATTTTCCGCTGGTAGTTAAGCCGGTGGACAGTCAGGGACAGCGGGGAGTGTATAAGGTCAATACATCAGATGAGCTTGCAGCTTTTCTTCCTGATGTTCTGTCCTACTCACGCGAAACTTCAGCTTTGGTGGAAGAGTTCTACCCTTCTGAAGAGGTTACCGTGAGCGGATGGAGCTCTGAAGGATCTTTTTACCCGATAACCATAACCGACAGGGTAACCCGGAACAATGAACCCCATATTGGCGTATGTACATCTCACGAGTATCCTTCCAGACACTTTAACCGTTACGGCAAAGAAATCATTGAAATATCACAAAACATTGTAACCTCCTTTAAAATTGAGAACGGACCTGTATACATTCAGATGTTAATCGGTGATGAGGGAATTAAAGTGAATGAGGTTGCTTCCCGTATTGGAGGTG
This sequence comes from Spirochaetota bacterium, assembly GCA_003641695.1. Classification (GTDB taxonomy): domain Bacteria; phylum Spirochaetota; class Spirochaetia; order B11-G9; family B11-G9; genus B11-G9. The sequence continues at coordinate 7,318 of QNBL01000068.1, read as the reverse complement.
CCTATGAAGATGAGTTTATTCCGGCTTTAACCGGTATTGATATTCTGGACCTCCAATTTCAGCTTGCAGAAAAAGGGAAAGCGGATGTACAACCTCTTGATAGTTTTAAGTTTCCAGAACCCGGATTCGGAAGTGTTCTTCTTTTCTTTACCAGGGAAGGAACAATAAAAGAAAATGGAAACATGGATAATATAAAGAAAATCCCCGGTGTTATTAACGGAAAATATCTTCTTCCACCGGGTAAAATAATAGGAAGAAGAGAAAATTCATCCTGCAGAGCGGGATTTGTTGCCTTTTTATCAAAAAGTGCTGCTCAAAAAGAGCAGCTTCGTAAACAGATCTACACTCTGCTGGAAATACGCAATATCAAAGGAGAAAACATAGTATGCGAATATCTTTAACGGCTTTATTAGTATTACTGCTGACTATTTCCTGTACAGGAAACCACAATGACAGCGTACAGCTCACCCTGGCTGAACAGTACGGTCTTGCTTATGCACCGCTGCAGATTGCCAAGACAGAGGGGTACATTAAGGAACAGCTTCCCGATGCAACGATAAAATGGGTAAAACTCGGCAATACCGCAGCTATCCGGGAAGCAATTCTGGGAGGAAAAGTGGACATGGGATTTATGGGAATACCACCTTTCCTCATAGGCTGGGACAAAGGAATGAAATGGAAGATTTTTACCGGTCTTTCAAAGGCGGAATTGGGACTCGTTACCTGGAACCAAAATATTACGGACCTGAAGGATTTTGGCCCGGAAGACAAAATTGCTCTCCCGCAGCCGGGGAGTATACAGCACATCCTCCTTTCCATGGCAGCGGGCAGACAACTGGGAAAGGCAGATGCCTTTGACAACAGACTGGTAACCATGAAACACCCGGACGGTATGTCAGCACTTCTTTCCAAACGGGATGTAACGGCACATTTCACCTCTCCTCCCTATGTCCGGATGGAGATGAAAGAACCCGGAATGCATATGATTCTTAACGGAAAAGAAGCAATGGGCGGTGACTTCACCTTTATTGTGGGTGCTGTTACTGACTCATTATACGATAAACATCCGGAGGTCGTTGAAGCAGTCAGAAAAGCTTTGGCAAAAGCCATGGAACTCATACAGCAGAATCCCGATAAAGCTGCAGCAATTCTTAAAGATGAGTTTTCAATTGATGAAAAAGAGATTTATACCTATCTTACTGATGGCAGTCTGATATATTCGGAGGACATTGAAGGTGTTCCGGAATTTCTTTCATTTATGAAAAATTCCGGATATTTACAGAAAACCCCTAAAAATTTAAATGAAATTATTATTGGGGATGATGAGTGAAAAAAGCCGGTGAGAGAACTGGATGGATTCTTTTACTCATTCTTCTATGGGTTGGTTTAATCAGGGCAGGAGGATTCTCCCCCCTGATTTTTCCTTCTCCGCAAGATGTACTAAAAGCACTCCATGAAGGATTTACCCAAGGGAACCTGGGGTGGCAGATACTTATCTCCATGGGATTGGTTTTATCAGGATTGATAGCTGCATCGGTAGCTGCATTTCTGTTCTTTCTCATTTCTGCATCCTCCCGGACAGGTCAAAGTCTGGTTGAAACCCTGACCATTATTTTTCACCCCCTCGCAGGTATTGCACTTCTTCCGGTCGTTATTCTCTGGTTCGGAACCGGAGCTCTATCCATCATTTTCATCATACTTCATTCAGCTCTTTGGCCTATGGTAACAAATCTTACTACCGGATATCAGAGTCTCCCGGAAACATACCGGATAGTGGGAAGAAATTATGAACTGTCCAAATGGAGGATGTTTACCCAAATAATTCTTCCCGGATCCTTACCCTATATACTTGCAGGCTTGAAAATATCATGGTCACGGTCATGGAGAGCTCTTATCAGTGCGGAAATGATTTTCGGTGCAGTTTTTAAAACCGGAGGAGTAGGATGGTATATTTTCAGTAGAAGAGTTTTTATGGACACTCCCGGAATGTTCGCAGGTATTACGGTTGTAATTATAATCGGCATACTTATGGAAGATCTTTTTTTTGGTGTCCTGGAGAAAAATACAGTTTCAAAATGGGGGATGACTCTTGAATCATGATCATGACAGTATCCTTTCATTAAAGGGGATTTCAAAAAGCTACCCTTCAGGCAGCACTTCACACGAGGTCCTCTCAAATATCTCTATCAGTTTTAAAAAAGGGGAGTTTACTGTAATTCTGGGTCCATCCGGCTGCGGCAAATCAACACTTCTTAAAATAATCTCCTCAATGATAAACCCTGATTCCGGGGAAGTTTATATTTCCAATACTCCGGTTTACGCTCCCGACAGAAAACGAATTCTCATGCTTCAGGATGACAACCAGCTGTTCCCCTGGCTGACAGTAAAGAAGAATATTCTTTTTGCAGTCCATTCCAGCCAGAGGGAGCGGAGATCCTGTAACATCCAAAATCTGCTTAAACTTACCGGACTTGAGAAATATAAAGATTATTACCCTCATCAACTATCAGGCGGAATGAAGAAAAGAACCGCACTGGCAAGGGCACTTGCAGGGAATCCGGAAATACTGCTGCTGGATGAGCCTTTCGGCAGTCTTGATGAGGGCATTAGAAAAGCACTGCAGCAATCATTCATCCGTATCTGGAAAGAATATAATCTTACGGTTCTCCTTGTTACCCATGATATCAGGGAAGCCCTCACTTCAGGGCAGCGGATTGTAGTCATGGACGCCGAGGGATCCATAGTTTGTGACGAGGAAAATCCAATGGCAGGTAAAACAAATCCCCGGGAAGAAGAATTCTTTAACCTCTACAAAAGATATTACAAACTTATAAGCAGTTTTTAATCAGCAGTCTTTACACGATAAACCGTGATGGTGCCTTCTTTCCTGCCCATATAGGTAGTTATTCTCATTCCATATACCGGTTCCGTCCACTGTGCAATTTTTTCACATTTCTCATCCAGAAATGCAGTCATTTCAGAATACCAGGGATAAATATTACCATACATACTGTTCCACACCGGTCTTTCATTATAAATAATCTGAAGTTCCTCAGGCAGGATGATATAGCGGATACCATAATGCTTCACATAAGTACTGAAACTCATTGATCCCTTGAGACCGTTCAAGTCCCGATAGGTAAACAGCTTTCCAGGATTAAAAGCAAAAACTGTGTTTAAATTAGCAAGAACAGGAGCATTAACATCTGTCACGGTTTTTACCTTCTGAATATAACGGCTGTAACTCCGGTTTTTCCAGGGCATAATTTGGCAGAGGGAGAAAACAAATGAAACACAGATCACTATACCTGCAATATAAAGCAATCTTTTTTTATTCAAAAAAAGGATCTTTAAAAAGAGGATAACTGAAAGATAACCGGGCATAAAAATAAAGATCAATGAGGGAGGACTATATTTCCCTATAATCAGTAACCCCACATTAATCCCCACATTCAGTGCAGTAATAAGCACAGCCTCGTGTTTCAAAGTATTTCTGATAAAAGCTGCCGGGATCAGAATGACAGATACGATACCGAATACGATAAGCTGCGGCCTCAGATCGGGCAGGAAGTATGTTCCCGAGATGCGGTTGAACATTTTGCTGTAGAATCGTGGAAGTTTTAGAAACTTTATAATCAGCGGATTGGTAACCCCTGTCCGGGACCCGAAAGCAAGATAATTTTCAACAAACTCAGGATCCATAAGCAGACTGATTCCGGTATAGACAAGGGCACCGGCACCCAGAACAACAAGGAATAATCCCAAATTCTTAAAAGAGGGATATTCCCTTTTACCCGTTATTTTTCGTACTGCCGCCGATGCAAGATAAAGGAAGGCAATTCCGCTGCTTATAATAAAAACATTAGGATGGATCCCTTCAGCGGCTGCCAGCAGACCGCCCACTGCCAGATCGTTTTTGAAATTCCAGCTTTTTTTGGGCCGGAAAAAGAGAAACAATCCCGCACCAAAAACTGCTGCAACCATGATCTCCTGGCGTGCAAAATGGGAAATATATATAAACTCAATATCAACCGCGGTTAGAAGTACAGCCGCCCAGGCTAAAGAGTTACTGCCCAGTAACTGCCTGGCAGCTTTGAATAAAAAGTAAAGTGCTGCAATACCGGCAATGAGAGAGAGCAGCCTGACCGAAAAAAGGGTGAATGATACTGCTACAAAAGGAAACTGCATAACATGAAATAGAGATTTAACTGCATGGGGATGGCGTTCAGTCAGATGAAAAAAATCTTCTGTTGCGGATAGACTTCCTTCATTCTGCATTGTTCGGGAAAGGGAAGCCAGCCAGCCTTCATCAGAATGGGCAAAGGGGAAAAAACCAAGAGAAAATAGATTGAAGCCAAGATAAAGAACGATAACAACAATTCTAGGGTTCTTTAGGATCATTCCCGCGGTTCCAGCTCTTTTTCCCATTTTCCCTCTATAATAGAGAATTAAATCTGCTCTGCCAAGCAGGAGAATAAAAATCCGCTGCCACCGGCAGCGGATAAAGTTTTTACACAAAGTCTATCAGTTTGATGAAACTACAGGATATCCATTATTCTTCCAACCCATTTTGGGATTACCCTTTGTTCCCATTCCGCCTTTTAATGAGACAGCATCGTATCCCAGTAATTTTAACCCGGCAACAGTTTGTCCTGCTGTCTGTCCGGAATAGCAGTAAACAATAATTTTTTTATCTGCAGGCAAAGATGAAAACATTTCATTCATCCCTTTACCCCATGGAATATTGGAAGCACCCGCTATATGCCCCGCTGCATAATCCTTCGCCTGACGTATAGATACAAAAACAACATCGGAATCTCCTGAATCAAGGATTTTCTTTGCATTAGCTTCACTGACTATATTGCTGGCAAACGGAGTTCCCTTTAATGAAGCAAACTCTTCGTAATAAGCTTTGTATGCCATATCTATTGCAGGATCAGTTTCATATGTTTTTGATGTATCAAGAGTATATTCAGCGGTATCTGTATATGCTTCATACCCTTCAGCCTTTGAAATTCCAAAATTCCATCCATATTTAATGGACCGTGCCTGTACTCCCGCCGCATTCAGCAGCATAATCGCCTGCCCGGCTGTTTGGCCTGAATAACAGTTTACATATACATCTTTGTCCCGGGGAATGTATTTTAACTGATTATAGAGTTCCATGCCCCAGGGTATATTAACAGCACCTTTCAAGTGCCCTTTTGCATAATCCTCCGGTTTCCTGATATCAATAAGCACCATATCATAGCCGGAATTAATTTTCTCAAAAACTTCCGGGGCTTTGATAATATAGTGGTTGGAAGGCATTTCAGCAAAATAAGCATTAACAGCATCCTGTACTGCCTGGGTATTTACTTCCGCTTGCGGGGCAGCGGTTCCTTCGTCTGAGCCATTGGCAAAAACTCCCGTAAAGCTGATGCTCAAAATGAGCAGAATCAGTAGTAATTTTTTCATTCTTTCCTCCATTATTTCATTTATGAGTTATCAGATTCATTGATCTGAAAAACTTTAGACTCAGGTTTAAAAATCGGGTTCGCCGGACTTGCCGACCATTCAACCCATGCTCCATCATAGAGCCTTAGATTACGGTATCCCGCATTGAAGAGAGCCAGATAGGTCTGTGCACCTCTAATTGAAGTCTTACAGAACAATAGTACCGTATCGCTGTAATCAATACCCTCTTCAAGGTAGCGTATCTGTATCTGCCGTACCGGTCTGAAGGTTTGATCACCAAAGTTGTTACCCTCAAAATCAAGATGAACAGATCCCGGTATTGTGCCGTTTTCATATTCCTCTTTCGATCTGGTATCGACAATTACCGTATGCGGATCCGGATTATTGATCAGGGCTTTAATTTCCTTCTTTGAAATGATCATGTCCTCCCTGAAATCCGAGATACTGAAGGATCCTTTTATAGGTGAAGGAATATCTGCGGTGGTTTCCATCCCTTGTTTAATGAGTGCATTCATTCCGCCGCTGACAACTTTAACGTTGTCGTGCCCATATATTTTAAGGGTCCACCACAGTCTGGCACTATCCATGTTTTTGTTGACATCATAGATAATGAGGCAGGTATCATCAGATATTCCCCTCTTTTCCATAATTTTTTCAAGCTTCTCAGGGGGACAGAGAAGATTTGGGAACGGGGTGTTTACAACAATATCAGCCCGTGAAACATTTACCGCATTCCTTATGTGAGCCTTTTTATAATTTAAAAACGGCTGCGCATCTACCAGTACTGTATTGGCATTCTCCAGCATATCTACAGCCTGGTTTGCTGATAGTATCTCTGTACCCTTTTCTCCTGCCCCCTGCACCGCGCAACCGGTGATGACAAGGGCCAGCAGTGCTACAATAAAGAGTGACTGTACTTTCATTCACAACTCCTTAAATCAGTGATTTCAATTTTTCAATAATATGCGGTCTGTCACACTGGTCCGATTGTTCCACTACTTCTCCGTCTTTTGTATAGAAAATATTCATGGGTTCAGCATCACAGGAAAGACGCTCACACAGGGACCTTCCCTTATAGATGTCCAGCACATTAAGTTTCACCTTACCGTCAAACTCTTTTTCTATCTCCTGCATCATGGGTAAAAGCTCCCTGCTTGGAGCATCAATAGCAGAATAGATGTATATCAACCCGACTTTTTCTTTTTGAAGAATCTGATTTTTAAACAATTCAGACTCGGCAATAAATTTTTCAGCCTGAACACCGGCTATGGCTCCGTCACCGACAGCGGTCGAAACCTGTCTCAGCTCCTTATCCCTAACATCTCCACAGGCAAAAACACCCGGCAGTTTTGTTTCCATCTTCTCATTTGTTATCAAATACCCTTGTTTAGTCAGATCGAGAACATCTTCGAAGAGTTCGGTATTTGGAATATATCCGATAAACTCAAAGCAGGTATCAACTTTAACCGGATCCAGTTCTCCTGTTTTAAGGTTCTTAAGAACAACAGTATCCAAATGTCCATCACCTTCAAAAGATTCCGGCATGGTGTTCCATTTGAATTCCATTTTTTCGTTTGCAAGAGCCTGTTCCTTTGCTATTTCATTACAGTCCATTTTCCCCTCATTGTGGATAACGGAAACAATAACTTTTTTAGCAAACTTGGTTAGAAACATCCCCTCTTCTATGGCTGCATCGCCGCTTCCTATTACCATTACCGTTTTCCCGGTATTAGCGGCTGCATCACATGTTGCACAGAAAGAAATACCCTTGTCAAAAAGATAATCCTCTTCGTTTTTTGCCTTGGTAATCCTGGGTCTCCCTCCGGAAGCTATAATTACCGTTTTGGCTACAAATATATTG
>QNBL01000067.1 GCA_003641695.1 Spirochaetota bacterium | reverse complement strand
TCTGGAATTTCAACAAATTCGAAGAAGTATTTCTCTTAACCAGGAACGTGAAAGTCCTCTCTGTTTATACATATTTCAAAGCATTTACCGGGACAATGGAATTGGGACAAGGTGCTGCTATAGCAGTTATACAGTTTTCCCTCCTGATAGGGTTTATCCTCATATACGTAAAGAAGGTGCTTAAATGGTAAAAAAGAAAAGTTTATTACGTTCAGCAGGTTTTGCATTATTCATATTGTTTATTATCTTTTTTGTGCTCTTCCCATTTATTCAAATGCTGTCAATGTCGTTAAAATATCAATGGGACTGGGGAAATCCCTCCCTTATTCCCCGGAAGATCAACCTTGAAGCATACAAAGAACTGCTTAATATAGACCAGGCAGAAAAGAATCTTCCGGATTCAATAAAAAATCTGTTAAAAAATACCCCAAACCTTACCAAAGCTCAAAAAAACAAAATTATTGCCCGGTATAAAGATACCGGTAACGTTTTCCCCTTTTTTGAGTATTTTAAAAACTCATTTATTCTTGCTTTTACAGCAGCAGCCTTCTCCGGAATAATTGCAATATTCGGAGCCTACTCTTTCAGCAGGATGCAGTACAGGGGCAGATCAACTATCCAGCGTTCTGTTCTGTTTGTATACATGTTCGGGGGAATAGTACTTTTAATCCCGCTTTACCGTATTTTTGTGCGATTGGGAGTTCTAAGTACCCCCACCGGAACATTCATTACACTCATTGTTATATATATGGTACAAACACTCCCGGTTTCTCTGTATATGCTGGGAAATTATTTTAGAACAATTCCTTACTCAATTGAGGAAGCAGCAATGATAGAAGGGCTTGGCCGTTTCAGTATAATTGTAAAAATTATAATCCCTCTCTCTTTAGCCGCAATAATGACAGTGTTTATTTATTCTTTTATGATTGCCTGGAATGAGTATCTTTTCGCATCAATTTTTCTTAAAGGATTTAAGAACCTCTATACACTGCCCATGGGCCTTATGGCATTGTTTACTTCCAAAAATGCAATATGGGACCGGATAATGGCGGCATCAATGTTAACTGCACTCCCCGTTATTGCTCTCTTCATGGTTGTTCAGAAAAACCTGGCCGGCGGACTTTCTGAAGGCGGAGTGAAAGAATAGCTGAATTTTATTGATTTTTGATTATTTTTATCATATTTTAGAATGATGAAAATCCCGGAATATCCAGAGGCGGTTTCTCTGTCTCTGGATTTGCGAAATGACATTATCAAGCTTTTTCAGCATCTTTCAACCGGTATCTCCGAATTTACCTTTGCAGGGCTGTATCTTTTCAGGGACAAGTATGGATACAGAATATCCCTGAGTAAAGACGGCAAACTGCTTATTTTTGGAGAGGAGTTCGGTTCACCTTTCTGCATGATTCCCCTGGGGATTCCGGAAGAGGAGACCTTTGATGATCTTTTAAAGGATTATCATTATTTCAAGGCAGTTTCCGAAAAAGATATCGAGGCAAACAGGATATTTTTGGAACAGAAAGGTCTTCATGTTCTTGAGGACAGGGATAACTTTGACTATCTTTACAAAAGAGAAAATCTTGCAAAGCTGGCGGGTAAAAAGTTCCACAAGAAACGCAATCTGGTCAATGCTTTTATAAACAACTATAACTATGAAGAATGTTATATAACACAGGAAAATGAAAAAGATGCCGCGGCAGTGCTGGAACTCTGGGGAAAAAAGCGGCAGGTAACAGGTCTCGATGCGGGGGATTATAAGGCGGCGAAAGAGGCGCTGGAATTACGTGAAGTACTTAATCTTTGCGGATGCCTTACCTATGTAGACGGGATTCCCGCCGCATACTCCATGGGAGAGATGATCAACAAAACCAAAAGCTTTGCAGTTCATTTTGAAAAAGCGGGAACGGATCACAAGGGAATCTATCAGTTTATAAATAAATCGTTTGCACAGATGATCGGTCCTCACTTTAGCTGTCTTAACAGGGAACAGGATCTTGGTGATCCGGGACTCAGACAAGCAAAGATGAGCTACCGCCCCGACGGTTTTGTCAAAAAATATAAACTCTTCACTGACCGCAGCTTCTGCCGGTGCGAAAAATGCTGTAAGAACAATGATGAGTAATACCGAAATATCGGGCATGGGTCTCGGATGCTGGAGCTTTGGAGGAGACAATCACTGGGGGCCGCAGAAACATACCGATTCCATCAGGACCATTCACGCAGCTCTCCGGGGGGGGATTACCCATTTTGATACCGCTGCGCTGTATGCAAACGGAAGATCTGAACAGATTATCGGACAGCAGCTTAGGAAGGTCAGGGATAAGGTTACCATCGCGACAAAATCCCTCTATCATCCCCCCGGCAGCATGCAGAAAGCCATAAACACCAGCCTCCGCAGGCTCGGTACAGACTACATTGATATCTTCTATCTCCACTGGCCTTCAAAGGGAAAAGATTTCAGACCGCTAATGGAAATCCTTGAAAAAAACAGACAGCAGGGAAAAATCAGGGCAATCGGGGTAAGCAACTTTACCGTTCCCATGATGGAAGGACTTCTTAACTGCGGAAGGATCGACTACGTTCAAACCGGTTACTCCCTCCTTTGGCGTCAACCGGAGAAAAAGCTGATCCCTTTCTGCAGAAAAAACAGGATAAAAATTGCAGCCTACAGCCCCCTGGCCCAGGGAATTCTAACCGACAAGTTTGTATCTACTCCGGCTTTCCCGGCTGAAGATCCCAGAAATAAACTGGTGTTCTTTAAAGAGGAAAACAGGGAACATTTGGAGTATTTTTTATTCCGGCTGAAGAAAATAGCAGTAAGCAGTGGAATCCCCGCTTCCTTACTTGCTCTTGCCTGGCTTCTTGCGAAGGAGGACATTCAATTGGTAATTGCGGGAGCAAGAACCAGGGAGCAGGCAGAAGAGAATATTCAGGCTCTGGATACCAAAGTGGATCGGGAAACCAGCCGTGAGCTGACAACTCTGTCCGATGAATTAACATCCAGCATAAGCATAGCCGATAATATATTTGATCATTCCGTCCGGTAGCAGGAGTTACTATGCTTATCCCCAAAGGAAATGCTGAAGCGTCAATCGAGATAAAAAAATCAAAGTTTATTGCAATTGCAGGACCTTTAGAATCTCCCGAAGATGCAAAAAAAAAGATTCAGGAAACCAGAACACGTTACCCGGATGCCACCCATGTTGTCCACGCTTTTATTTGCGGACATTCCGGAGATCTGTTCGGCATGAGTGACGACAGGGAACCCAGAGGCACCGCCGGAAGACCGGTTCTTGAAGTTGTAAAGGGAAGCGGAATAACAAACATCATTGTTCTGGTAGTACGCTATTTCGGCGGAACCAAGCTCGGAACCGGAGGATTGGTAAAGGCGTATACCGAAGCTGCACAGGATGTTTTAAAGACACTTCCCGTTACCGAATGGGTTATCAAAGTAAACTTTAAGGTTTCCCTGCCCTACGAAATCTACAATCCGGTAAAAAAATGTCTGTTAGAACATGAAGCCGAGGTTTTTAAAGAAACATTCGAAACGAATATATACATTGAAGGAAGCATCCCCGAAAAAGCGTTCGAAGCTGCAAAGAAAGTAATTACTGCCATTTCCAATGGGAAAACAGAGCTTGAAATCTTTTAATTATTTCAGCGTTGTTACACAGGATAATTCCATGTTATTATATATCTGTGTTAAGTTATAAGAGGGATCAACTCCTTAAAAAATATTCTGAAACCGAAATTAAAGCCACTGTAGCGCTTCTGAAAAAGTTCAAATACAGACCGGAAAATAACTTTTTGATTATCTCCGGCTATCATATTTTCTTTACTCCTCTCGTATTCAAACTCAGGGAATTCTCATTTCTTGTTTCCCTTACAGAAACGGAAATAAGTTTTTTTTCTAAATTCAAAAAAGATCTTTGTTCTCTCCGCCTTAGTTTTATAGATCCTGAAAACAATAAGACTCATCAATTCTTCATAAAAGGGAAATTCCCCGGGATTGAGAAATGCACTCTATACAAAGACAGTTGGATTTTCACTTTCTCCTTTAAATCAAAATCTGATTTTTACTTAAAAACCTTCCTGTTGATGTCTGATCTTATTAGTCAGTACAAAATACTCTACAGCAACTCCAATCCAGCTGTCTTCGGATCCCTGTTACTGACAGACATACTGAAAACAGATTCGATCCTTGTATCCAGTGAAAGGGTAAAAATAGGGTTTGGTACAATTTTATCAATTTCAGTTAACAATATGGAGATTGTTGTGAATCTTTTCGATTACGAATTGAAACCGGGGGATAAACTAACCCTGACCAGCACAAAAGATAATACTCCTTTTATTCTTAACGGCAGAATAAAAGAATTATACGAATGGAAAGAAGACAGTTTATTCACTGTCATTTCCACTGACCTTGATTTTCACATGGATTATATCGACAGGATCTCCCCGTATTTAAATGTAAAGGAGATCGAAGAAATTGATAACCCTGATGAAATTACTACCACTCATGAGCCGGATAGTGCTTCCGATTAGAACAGGTAATATTTATGCTGCTCTCTTTGTCTCTATTTCAACTAACCCCTTCTGGAGTCCGGTCTTTAAGGGCACTGTGATTAGAATATTCAAAAGAGTTGCATAAAAAGCACTAAGCAGTGCCATAGCCAGCTCTTTCCCAACCTCATCGGGGGATCCAAGAAAAATACAGCAATGGGAATATCAAGAGACACACCAATGAAATGTATCCTCATCCGCAGGTAACTTCGGTGCTGGTGGGCGCAAGCACTGTTGCACAGATTGAGCAAAACGTTGATGCTTTAAAAAATTTGGCCTTTACAGAAGAAGAACTTACCGAGATAAACAGGTATGCACGGGAAGGTAACATAAATCTGTGGGCGGCTTCGAGTAAGATCAGGTAGAATCTGCTGCCGGAAAACGGAAACTGAAAACAGTTCCTTCTTTTTCACCGGAAAACGTACTGATTCCGGCCAGCTGGCTTGTCAGGGCCTTTATCAGCACAATTCCCAGGGTTTCGCTCTTTTCAAGATCAACCGATTTCCCAAATCCGCTCCCGTTATCCTTGATCTCCAGGGTATGGAAACCATCGTCTTCTTTCTTCATGGTCACTTCGATGACAGGGTTTTCTGTTTTTTTGAATGCATATTTAAAACTGTTGGTAAACACCTCGTTGCATATCAATCCAAGGGGAACTGCCTGATCCATATTCAGATAAACTGAATCCATGTTGGAAACAAGCTTTACAGGCCGCTTCAAGACAAAGGTGGTCTGAATGGAATCAAACAAATCTTCAAGATAGGCTTTCATGTCTATACGGCCGAGATCCTGTCCTGAGTACAGCCGCTCATGAATCATTGCTATTGAGTCGATTCTGTTTATGCTCTCGGTAAAAGCTTCCCTATTCTCACGACACTGCACTCGGCCGAGCTGTAGATTAAGCAGACTTGAAACTACCTGTAAATTGTTCTTTACCCGGTGATGAATTTCCTTTAGAAGAATCTCCTTCTCCCTGAGGGACTGTTCTGTTTTTTCCTCAGCTATTTTTCTTTTTGTTATATCGCTTGCAAAGATTGTCAGTCCTGTAATCTCTTTCTTTTCGTTATAGATGGGACTTGAATAACTTGCTGTGTACAGGGGGGTACCATCGGGGAGAAAATGCTTCTCCACAAGGTTGAAATTTTTCCCGCTTAATACCTCATCGTATCTTTTTTTTACATAACCTCTATAGCTTTTAATATCATATTTATCGTGTACATAATCCAGAATACATTTACCCAGTTCTATATCTACACCCCACACCCTCTTCATGGACTGTTTATGGGTTTGGTTAAAGAACGTATAGCAATAATCCCAGTCTACTGACCAGATACTGATTTCCGGAGAACTGTTCATGATTGATTCAAGCATTGAATTGGTTCTGGCCAGAGTTTTTTCCCTTTCTTCAATAGCCCTCTCCATGGTATTTATTGCAGAAGCAACAAATTCACTCTCGAGAAAGCCCCCCCCTCGAGCTTTCTCGGTATAATCTCCACAGGATATTTTTCGGGTTACCTTCAGGATATCCCTGGAAAAGGAGGTTACCCTCCGGACTCCAATACTGGCAAGGGAAATCATGATCAGGATAATTACCAGACTGAACATGATCCAGCTTCGTACCAACTTTCTCATAGAGTCTATTACCCTTTCTTTCGAAAGGTTGAAATAAAGATACCCCAGCAATCTGCCGTTCTGCTGTACTGTCTGAACCAGGTTAAGATTATTACCAGTATCTGCTGCAGGAGATCCCGGAGTTTTCTCCGGGTATTCTTTCCCTATCAGAACCTTGTCGGAAGAAGCAACTACCACATTCTCACTATTTGTTACAGAGACAGATTCAATATCAGCTAACGCTGCATATTCACGTATACGTTTGTTTAACTCTCCATAATCACCGTATAAAAGCGGTCCAGTGCAGTCCAGAGCAAAATATTTGGAAGTAGTGTTCCCGAATTCAATGAGCATTGAAGTTTCGGTATTTTGGCCCTTATAAGAAAAAAATAGTATGAGAACACCTGAAAGGATTACAGCAAATCCTGTCAGATACACTATTAACAAGGTAGAAAGCTTTATGGGTACTTTTTCTTTATTCACTTATTTATGCACTCCAGTATAAAGTATACGGGCACTGCCGGAAGAAGTAAAGCAAAAGGAATTCCTTACAATACGGACTTCTAAACCTGAATGATTTCTGGTAACCTGAAACCTGCCATGATAATAATAATTACCGGCGAAAAGGGAACCGGAAAAACAACATTTATAATGAAGCTTAGTGAACTTCTTAAAACAACGGAAAAAACCGGGGGGATACTTACCCCTGCGGTGTTCAGTGCAGGAGGAAAGAAAACCGGCTTTGATGCCCTGGATATTGCATCAGGCATCTCATGGCCCCTGGGAAGAACGGAGGCAGATCTCGGAGGTCCTGTATTCGGACCCTACTCATTCAGCAGGGAAGGACTGGACAGGGCTGCTGCTGTGTTCAAATCTGCAGTAGAGCAAAACTACCGGTACTTGTTTCTGGATGAAATCGGCCCCCTGGAGCTTAAAAAGAAACAGGGATTCTATCCGCTGCTGCAGGTTATTTCCGGTATTCCGGATATATCTCACCTGTACCTGGTGATCCGTCCATCATTGGTAGATACCTTCATAAAAGAGATCCTCCCAAACAGGGAATGCAGAATAATTACGATAACAATTGCCAATAGAGACAGCAGGGATCTGTTAAAGCAGGCTTGCGGGCTTTAAAGTCTTGTATACTCAATCGCAATCTGAACAGCAAGACGGACGTTGTTGTAAACCAGCTCTTTGTTGGCAAAAAGGCTCTTATCCCTGGTTTTTGAGTGTAATCTTGCCAGAATATAGGGCGTAATATTCTTTCCCCTTATACCCTCTTTTTCTGCCGATTCCACAGCTTCATCAATCACTCTGTTTATGTAATCCGGATCCATTTCGTACTCTTCGGGAATAGGGTTAGCAATAACCATTCCGCCGTTCATGCCAAGATCCCACTTTACTTTAAGAGCTTTTGCAATCTCTACGGGAGAATCCACCCGATAGTCAACACCAAATCCGCTCTCTCTGGTATAGAAAGCGGGAAAGTTTTCTGTTCCGTATCCTACTACAGGCACCCCCAGGGTTTCCAGATACTCCAGAGTACGGCCGATATCAAGGATCGATTTAACCCCTGCAGAGACAACCCCTACATTGGTTCTGGAAAGCTCCACAAGATCTGCAGATATATCCAGTGTATTCTGTCCGTTCCGGTGAACCCCTCCAATTCCGCCGGTGGCAAAGAATTTAATCCCCGCCAGACTGCTGCACAGCATGGTTGTTGCAACGGTGGTTGCCCCGTCCCGCTCCTTGGCAAGAATAAGCGGCATATCCCTTCTGCTCACCTTGGCTATACCCGCATCCCTTCCCATATGATCCAGAGCAGCTTCATCAAGGCCTATTTTGATCCTTCCTTTTATGACCGCAATGGTTGCCGGAATCCCGCCTGCTTCCCTGATCAGGGATTCAGACTTTTTTGCACTTATAATATTCTCAGGATAAGGCATCCCGTGGGATATGATCGTAGACTCCAGGGCAACAACAGGGATGTTGTTCTCCAGAGCTTCCTGAACTTCATCTTTGATATCAATATACTCATTCATTTCTAAAATCTCTCCTTGATTATTCTTTCTATCATTGCAATGGTGGTACTGGAATTTACCGTATCCTGAGAGCTTAAAGCTGCAATAGCCACAGCTGTAGCGAACTCTGCGGTTCTTACCATGCCATATCCGGCTAAGGTACCATAGATTACCCCTGCCATAAAAGCATCTCCGGCTCCGGTTGCATTTATAATCTCAGTTTCCGGCGGTACAATCGTACCGCTCTGCTCCCTATTGGTGTAATAAACACCATCTTTACCAAGGGTTATAAACAGGTTATGTACTCCGGCGTTTAAAAAATAAGACGATACCCTGAAAAGATCGTCATTGGTGGATATCCTTGAATCACTTAAATACTCTGCTTCCAATCTGTTTAATTTGAGTGTATCTATCTTGCCCAGCAAATTTTTGATCTTCTTCGCTTTACCTATGGAGACAGGGTCTATAAACACAGGAATATCACAATACTCCTCCAGCACGTAAGCGACCACCTCCGCAGACAGGCAGGGATCAACCTCAATAACAGCCGATGCTTCAATCACCTCCCTGATCGATTTCAGATATTCAACAGTAATCCTCCCGGAAATACTCATGTCTGAAAGAGCCAGCGCCATATCCCCTTCCCTGTCCATTATGGCCATATAGGTGGAAGACTCCATATCGGGAACAACCAGAACATTACTGCAGCCGATACCGCTTTGCCTGCAGGAATCAAGAATAAATCTTCCATTTGCTCCTTTCCCCACAGCACTTACAAGTTCCGTATCCACTCCCATACGGGACAGATTCTCTGCTATATTCCTGCTCACTCCTCCTGGGCATACTCTTACCCTGCCGGGATTTGAATCCCTGTAGATCAGTTTATCAAACGGGAATCCCTGAATATCTATGTTTGCTGCGCCGATAAGGGTTACTTTCTGCAAAGTGACAATACCATCCTCAAAAAACGTGATCAGACTATAGCATACTTTTTCTTATTTGTGCCATATTAGTATCTTCCTTCCCCGGTAATCATCCACTTCCACAGAGATACCGTAGATCCTGCTCAAGGAAGTGCTGTTTATTATTTCATCCGCCTGACCGGAACAGACATGGTTATCCGCTCCCATAAGAACGAAGGAATCAGCTATGGATGCAGCTACATCCGGTTCATGAGTGGTAAACAGGATGGTAATTCCCTTACTGTTCAGGGAACGCATTACCTCAAGGAGCCGCACCTTGTTTGCCAGATCCAGGTTACTCATCGGTTCATCCATAAGAAGAATGGCAGGCTCCTGCGCTATGGACCGTGCAACCAGAACCAGTTGTTTTTCCCCTCCGCTGAGCCTTGTTACAGGTTTTCCGGAAAGCTCCCTGATCCCGACGGTATCAAGAGCTTTTTCCGCTACCAGGTAGTCCTCCTCCCCGGGGGACTGCAGAGGATTCAGGTGCGGAGTCCTGCCGAGAAGGACATACTCAAGAATGGAATACTCAAAACTGATGTGTTCATACTGGGGAACGAGGCCTATAAGCCTTCCCATTTCGTTTCTCGAATAAGCGCCGATATTCTTCCCGCCAAGCTCAATCACTCCGGAATCCGGTTTATTCCATCCCAGAAGAAGGTGCAGCAGCGTTGTTTTTCCAACCCCGTTGGGTCCCAGGATACCGGTTATGGAATCTTCGGCGATCTCCAGGGACATGGTCTTGAGCACCTTGTTGTTATCCGCCTTGTAAGTAAAGGATACACCGTCAAGGGTGATAATCGGCTTTTTCACTTTTCCACCTTGATA
>QNBL01000066.1 GCA_003641695.1 Spirochaetota bacterium | reverse complement strand
TGCCCCGGCTATTTTTGTTTCATAATTGTTTAACATATTTCCTCCTCTGGTTAAACATTGCTTTTGCTGGTTAAAGTTTACCAGTTGGAGGATTTTATTAATACCCTGTGTCAGGATAATTTGTTATTGTTTATAGATTTATTATTCAACGCAATTAATTTACACCCTATTGATATGTATTCAGGAAATATATAAGGCTTTCGGCATTAAGCCTTTATCGTAGAATCTGGTTATAATCTTGTCGGGATTTTAGGTTAAAAAGCTTTTATACTTCCTTTGATATCGCCGCTGCACAAAAAAGAAATGAACTATTGATTACGCATATCATCAGTGTTATAGTTGCTTGTCTTTACTGAATAAAACCGAATATAAGGAGAAAAAAATGTTTGCAAACCGAATTATCAACGTTCCTAAATCTTTTATAAGGGAAATCTTGAAGGTTTCTGCCGATAAATCAATAATATCTTTTGCCGGCGGACTTCCAAACAGGGATCTGTTTCCGGTGGAGAATATTCAAATGGCAACCAATAGGGTTTTTAACACAGAGGGTGCGGATGTTCTTCAGTACAATAAGTCGGAAGGGGATCCGGAATTAAGGGCAGAAATTTCAAAGCGGTATAAAAGCATTTATTCTCTTGATATTCCGGTAAAAAATATTCTTATAACCAATGGGTCCCAACAGGGATTGGACTTGCTGGGAAAGGTTTTCCTTAACGAAGGCGATAGTGTTATTATGGAAGAACCGGGCTATCTCGGTGCTATTCAGGCTTTTGGAGTCTACAAGGCCGATTTTATACCGGTACCCGTGACCGAAGAGGGAATGGATACAGCTCAACTTAAATCAGCTCTTTTAAACAAAAAACCCAAGCTGATCTATACAGTACCGACATTTCAGAATCCTTCCGGCATTACCTATTCAAACGAGAACAGAAAAGCTGTGGCGGATATCCTTAAAAACAGGGATCTATACCTTGTTGAGGATAATCCCTATGCTGAACTCCGCTTTGAGGGGGAGCATAAAAAGTCTTTCAAGGAATTCCTTCCTGAAAAGACTATACTTCTCGGTACTATTTCAAAGACCATTGTTCCCTCTTTCAGGTTGGGATGGATTGTTGCTCCTGATGAGGTAATGGAAAAACTTCTTGTTGCAAAACAGGCTTCTGATCTGCATACAAACTACTTCACTCAGAGAGTTGTATGTACGTTCCTCAAGGACTACAGCCTGGACGATCACATCAAGAAAATAAATGCACTCTACTCCACGCAAAAGCAGGCAATGATTGAAGCTATAAAAAATTATTTTCCCGAAGGTATTAAGTATACCAACCCTGAGGGTGGCATGTTTCTATGGGTAACCCTTCCGGAGGGATTTAATGCTATGGACCTTTTCAATAGAGCGATAGAAAAGAAAGTGGCCTTTGTTCCCGGAGATCCCTTTTATACAAATAAAACAGGAGTGAATACCTTACGGCTAAACTACACAAACTCAGATGAACATGCCATTGATGCAGGAATCAGAAGGCTGGGGGAGTGTATCAGGGAGGCTCTTTAATCAAATGAGCTCAGCATCTATGCTTTTCTTCATATTTGCACTTGCAAAGAAAGGTTTATTGTGTAGATAATTATCCGCATGAAGACTTTATTTTATTTGAAGGGTAACTCGTTTTGGAAATCACAGACGGAAAGGCTTAAAGAATCCTTTCCTGATGATGTTTTTGTTTTTACAACCGATCAGGATTCAGCAGAAATCCCTGATGCAGATATAATAGTCGGCGGAGGAGTTGTTCCTTCTGCACTTATTGAGCAGGCACAGAAACTTAAGCTTTTTATCGTTCCTTTTGTGGGGGTAAACCATCTTCCTCTTGATATGCTGAGGAAGAAGGGGGTTCTGGTGGCGAATTCCCATGGAAATAATAACTCTGTGGCCGAAAGGGCTCTGGCAATGATTCTAGCCTTCTATGGGAAGATAATTACCTATCATGAGGATCTGAAAAGGGGCAAATGGCACGGATTCTGGGTAGGGCAGGGGCTCGAAGATACCTGGGAATCCATTATGGGTAAAAGCTGTTCCATCATTGGAGCCGGGGAGATAGGCAAGAGCCTTGCCGGTATGCTGAAAAGTTTTAACTGCAGTGTTACCGGTTTTAAGAAACATCGGGTAAACGAGGTTCCGCCCGGGTATAATGAAATGGTGTATGATTTTTTTAAAGCAGTTGAAAAATCAGAGATCATTGTAAACATACTCCCCTTAACCAGAGAAACAGAAAATATCTTCAGTGAAGAAGTATTGCAGCGGATGAGAGGCAAGGTTTTTGTTAACGTGGGAAGAGGCGGTACAGTAGATGAGAAAGCTCTTTTTGAAGCCCTGAGAAATGGTGTTCTCAAAGGTGCTGCGATTGACACCTGGTATACCTACCCTGAAAATGGCAAGACCACCGGCTATCCCTCCCGTTACCCCTTTCATGAACTTTCTAATGTTGTCCTTTCTCCGCATACAGCAGGGTTCACCCGGCAGGCTTCAGCAGAAAATATCAGACAGGCTTTTAATAATCTTGAAAGTTATTTAAAATCAGGATCAGTGATAAACAGAGTTGATGTAAACTCAGGGTATTGAGACCGGTAGTAAAAGGAGTTTTAAAATTTGGAAGAATTGTTGAGAACAACACTGGAGGGCTTTCCCCTCGTTGTATTAATAGGGATAGCAGCTTTTACTCTTTATACTCTGAGTAAGGGTGCGGATATTCTGGTAGATGAGGCGGTTGCTCTTTCAGTGAAATGGGGTATCCCTAAAATGATCATAGGAGCAACTGTTGTCAGTCTGGGAACAACCCTCCCTGAGGCTGCCGTTTCTGTTGGGGCGGCTCTGCAGGGGAATCCTGATCTTGCTCTGGGAAATGCTGTGGGCTCGGTTATATGCGATACTGCATTGATTATCGGGATTGCCTCCTTCGTGGCTCCCCTGACCATAGACAAATCCATAACGAACAGACAGGGCTGGCTGCAGCTTGGTGCAGGGTTTCTTCTTGTTGGAGTTTCCATTCCCTGGCTGCATCTTGATACAATTTTCTCCGGAAACGGAAGCATAAGCCAGCTGATTGGTTTTGGTTTTGTTGCTTTACTGATTGTATATCTTGTCACATCCGTTAAAAGCGTAAAGAAAATAGAAGGTATGGGCGAGCTGGTGGGGGAGATCGCCGAGAGTGAAAAAGCCTCTTCCGTAGTCGTTGTATTAAAGCTGATAGCAGGTACCGCCATTATTATTGTCTCTTCCAAAATACTGATTCCGTCTGTAGCAATAGTTGCTGTGAGAATAGGGATCCCCCAGAGTATTATTGCTGCGACTCTGGTTGCTTTTGGCACGTCTCTTCCTGAACTGGTTACGGCAATTACTGCTGCAAAAAAGGGACATGGCGAACTTGCTATTGGCAATATTATAGGGGCAGATATTCTTAATGTACTGTTTGTCGTCGGGGTTTCAGCCTCTGTCACCGGGAAAGGTCTTGTTGTTCCGTCTGTATTCTTTACCTTTCAGTTTCCGGTAATGCTGCTGGCGCTAATGGTTTTCAGAACTTCAACGATTATTGCCAAAAAAGCAATTACGCGCAGGTATGGGGCGGTACTGCTTGCGCTGTATATTGTATATATTGTTGTAAGTTTTACTTAAAACACAAGAATTGCCGGAGCAGACACTTTTCGATCTGCCCGGCATGTTCATTTATAGTTTGAAAAGCAGCTCGAAGTAAGTCGGTACCGGCCATTTATCTTCGGGCATCAGTTTTTCCAATATATCTGCAGGTTCCCTGACCTCGTCCATTTTCTTGAAGACTTCTTCCCGGTAAAGTTTCGCCCTGGTAAACACCTCTTTGGTATTTCTTGCTTTATTGAGAACTTTTATCAAATCTCCACTCTTTGTGTATAATTCATTGGCATATGAACTGATCTCGGATAGTGTTTCTTTTATTGCTCCATTTTCAATGTTTAGCTCCTGCATCTTTAAAATAGTTGTTGAGAGTTCATTGGAGTAGCTGGTTACCGCAGGGAGGATCGAACGTCTGCAGAGATCAATCATTACCTGAGCTTCCACGTTTATCTGCTGGCTGTAGGCTTCGAGGTTTATCTCATTCCGTGAAAACAACTCCTCTTTGGTATAGACATTATGCTTTGTAAAAAGTTTTACAGCGTTTTCATTCTTGCATTCCTCAAAGGCATCAACAGAGTTGTCTATATTGGCAAGTCCCCTTTCTTTTGCAATCTTTATCCATTCTTCGGTATAGTTGTTGCCGTTATAAATTATCCTCTTATGCTTTGAATAGCTGTCTACAATTATTTCCCTGATTGTCTTCTCTACGTTATCTGATTTTTCAAGTTTATCTGCGTATTCAGAAAGGACATCAGCAACGGCAGTATTCAAAACAGTGTTGGCTCCTGCAATTGAGATAGAAGAGGGAACCATTCTGAATTCAAACTTGTTTCCGGTAAAGGCGAAGGGAGATGTCCTGTTTCGGTCGGTCAAATCCTTGGGCAGCTTGGGAATGGAGGGAATCCCTGTTCCCAAAGTCTCCTGTTTTTCCGAAACAAAGGTATTTCCTCCCGCCATTTTTTCGAGCATTCCGGTTAAAGATTCTCCGAGAAATATAGAGATGATAGCCGGAGGGGCTTCGTTTGCTCCCAGCCGGTGATCATTCCCCGGGTTTGCAGCGGACATCCTCAAAAGAGGTGCATATTTATCTACAGCTTCAATTACTGAAACAAGGAAAATCAAAAAATGTTCGTTATCCTCCGGAGTATCCCCCGGTTCAAGGAGATTGAGTCCTCTGTCAGTTGCCAAAGACCAGTTGTTGTGTTTACCCGAACCATTAACTCCTGCAAATGGTTTTTCATGGAGAAGGGCAACCAGACCATGATGATTGGCTACCTTCCTCATTGTTTCCATAACCATCTGGTTTCTGTCTGTTGCAACGTTGGTGGTATCGTAAATGGTAGCGAGCTCGAACTGATTGGGCGCAACCTCGTTGTGCTGTGTTTTGGCAGAAATTCCCAGCTTCCAGAGTTCGTAGTTGAGTTCTGCCATGAAGGCTGCGGCCTTTTCTTTGATGGAGCCAAAGTAGTGATCATCCATTTCCTGTCCTTTTGCCGGCATAGCTCCAAGAACTGTTCTCCCTGTAAGGATCAGATCGGGTCTTTCATCATAATATTTTTTATTTATAAGGAAGTATTCCTGTTCAGCACCGACTGTGGTGGTTACCTTCTCTGCTTCGATAGAAAGTGCTTTTAAAATTCGTAAAGCCTGTCTGTTGATTGCTTCCATGGAACGCAGCAGAGGAACTTTCTTGTCCAGGGCTTCTCCGGTATAGGAAACAAATGCTGTCGGAATGCAGAGTATTACACTCCCCGAATTGTCCTCTTTGAGGAAGGCGGGGGATGTGGTGTCCCATGCTGTGTATCCCCTTGCTTCGAAGGTAGCTCTCAAACCTCCGCTGGGAAAGGATGAAGCGTCAGGTTCCCCTTTTATAAGCTCTTTGCCGGAAAACTCCATAATGACCCTTCCGTCTTCGGTTGGAGATATGAATGAGTCGTGCTTTTCTGCAGTCAGTCCTGTAAGCGGCTGAAACCAGTGAGTATAGTGGGTAGCCCCTTTTTTTGTCGCCCAGTCTTTCATGGCGCTGGCAACGACTTCTGCAACCTCCAGAGAGAGTTCTTTAACTCCCTTCTGAACGAGCTTTAACTCTTTGTAGATTGTTTTTGGAAGATACTCTCTCATCTGGATATCACTAAAAAGATTGATCCCGTATACTTCCTCCATAGGGGTCTTTGCAAAGTCTATCTTGCCGTTCATTTTTTCTCCTCTTTTCTCTTTCTTTTCAAATACTACAAGTAGTATAGCATTAACTGTGCCAAGCATACAGCATTGAAGGTGTGAAAAAGCAAAACCAGTGCATAGGACGGCCCGGGAAAAGTTTTATTATCTCTTTCATGTTGATTGTACTTGATGAGCAATAAATAATCCAACATAAATGTAGGAAAAATATCAGGATACGACATTTATGTATGAAAAGAACCGGGATCAATAGCGTATTTGTCAACCCTGAGTCCCATCTTTCTTTCGGTAATGCCCAAAGCCCGGGCAGCCTTGGCCATATTTCCCCTGGATGATTTGAGTGCATCCTGGATGAGTTCTTTTTCAAGTTTGCTTACAGCGTTTTCCAGGGTGTCGCGGGAGTCTGTTCCGGTTGATTCTGCGCTCTGCAGGCTGGGGGGAAGATGATGTCCGTGAATTACCCCGTCGGTGCTTAGGAGGACTGCTCGTTCAATACAATTTTCAAGTTCCCGTACATTGCCGGGCCAGTGATAACTCATGAGGAGTTCTATGGCCGGTGTTGAAATCCTTTTAATCAGTTTCCCGGTGGTTTTGCTGTATTTTTCGGTAAAATAATCTGCAAGAAGCATGATATCGCTTCTTCGGTCCCTCAAGGGGGGGATATGTATAGGAAATACGTTAAGTCTGTAATAGAGGTCCTCCCTGAACTCGTTTCCTGCCATGAGTTTTTCCAGAGGTCTGTTTGTCGCTGCGATAATCCTCACGTTGGTAGCTATGGTAACAGAACCGCCGACTCTTTCGAACTCTTTTTCCTGAAGCACTCTGAGCAGTTTTACCTGAGTAGATGGAGACAAATCGCCGATTTCATCCAGAAAGATAGTTCCTCCATCAGCCATCTCGAATCTTCCAATCCTCTTGTTTATCGCATTTGTAAAGGCACCTTTTTCATGTCCGAAAAGTTCACTTTCTATTATTGATTCAGGAAGAGCTGCACAGTTTACCTTGATAAAAGATTTTCTGCTTCGAAGGCTGTTTGTATGAATGGCATGAGCGGCAAGTTCTTTTCCCGTTCCGCTTTCCCCCCGAATCAAAACAGTAGCATCACTCTTTGCAACCTGTCCAATAAGGTCATAAACCTCTTTCATGGCGGTTGAAGTTCCGATGAGGTTGTCCGGCTTGTACCGTATGGTCAGTTCCTCTCTGAGCCGTTCCTTTTCTTCAGAAACCTTTCGCCGCAGTTTTACAGCTCCTGCAATCATCGAGCCTATAATGGATAAAAGCTTGATATCTTCATCGAGCTTTTTCTCATCCGAGTATTCCCTGTCCGCACTTATAGTGCCTATGGTTACATCCTCAATTTTTATCGGGACACAGATAAAAGCAAGGTTTCTAAAGCCGGATTTACTTCGCGAACCGGTTTTATTGAGGAAATTGGGTTCTTCTGCCACGAGAGGAACAGTTACCGCGGTACCTGATTTAAAAACTGTTCCAATTATCCCCTCTCCGGGTAAATACTCACCTCTTTTCTCCTCTTTAGCGGTAAGGCCGTAGGAGGCAACAACCTGTATCTTTTCTGTTTGTCTGTTATAGAGGGTAACCATACCCCGGATAAGCCCTATCTCTTGAGCCATTGATGCCAGAACCGGCTGAATGATCCTGTCCAGGTCCATGCTCTTATCAAGCTGACGGCTTATCTCAAAAAGGAGGGTTAGTTCCTGTATTTTCCGTTGGTAATGTTCTTTCCGGGGCGTTGTTTCCATTCAGGAAGTAATCCTACATTAATGTAGGATTAAGGTCAATACAGTGTTAAAAAGTTGACAGAGGGAAGATTCTGTTGTAAAGCAGAATAATGAGAGAACGAATAGAACGGAATCAGCTGGCTATTTTACGGCTGCTGGGAGAAAGAGCAGAGCCTGTATCCAGTACTGCCTTGATGGAAGAGTTCAACAGGATGGGAATCGAAATGAGTGAGAGAACTATTCGTCTCTACCTGGGAGAGATGGACCGTCAGGGATTGACCAGGTATATAAAAAAACACGGAAGGGTTATTACTCAAAAGGGACATCAGGAGCTGGAGCAATCAAGGGTTTTTGAAAAGGTTGGTTTTATTAATGCAAAAATTGATCTGCTAACCTACAGGATGGATTACGATCTGACTTCAAAAAAGGGTTCGATTGTGGTCAATATAAGCCTAGTGGAGGAAAAGCATATCAGGAAAGCTGCCGGTATGCTGGTTAAAGCATTTGAAAGCGGTTTTTCCATGGGTCGGCTGGTTGGAATCTATTTTCCCGGTGATACAGTTGCCGGAGAGATCATCCCTGAGGGGTATGTGGGGATCGGCACTGTTTGTTCGGTAACCCTTCATGGCGTAATCGGCAGCAGCGGAATTCCTGTCAGAGCAATCTTTGGCGGTCTTTTGGAGATTGAGAAACGCAAACCCCTCCGGTTTATCCAGATCGTAAGGTATGACGGAACCAGTATTGATCCTCTTGAAATATTCATAAAAAGCAAGATGACCCGGTATCATCAGGTGGTGGAATCCGGAAGCGGACGTATAGGTGCAAACTTTATGGAAGTTCCGGGTGATGCTCTTAAAAGTGTTGTTGATATTAGCAGGGAAATGGAGAAGGATGGTCTTGGCTCCTTTCTCAAACTGGGCTGGCCGGGCCATTCACTGCTGCAAATCCCTATCAGCTGGGGCCGTCTCGGCGGGGTAATAATCGGAGGGTTGAATCCGGTGGCCTACCTTGAAGAGAGCGGAATACCCGTAGTATCAAAGGCTATCAGCGGTTTGGTAGAGTATGAAACTCTTTTTGATTTTCATCAATTGGCTGAAAAATTTGGATAATTATGCTTATTTCGGCAAAGATTGCCGTAAAAATTGCTGTATTTAGCAGTGCATCAATGGTCATAATCCGAAAAACCTTTCTATGCAATAACAATTAAAGTACTATTGACAAATTTTTACTGAACAAATAATCTATGAGAAGTATTTTGTGGCAATGTTGTGCCGTAAAAATCGAGGGGGAATAGATGACTAAGCAAGGGTTATACGATCCGGGGTTTGAGCATGATGCGTGCGGAGTTGGATTTGTTGCAGAGATAAACGGGGATGCTTCCTTCGGGATAGTACAGGACGGTATTACAATTCTCAAGAATCTGGTTCACCGTGGTGCGGTCGGGAGCGATATGAATACCGGGGACGGAGCTGGTATTATGACCCAGATACCGGATGATTTTTTTAGAAAAGTTGTCTCTTCCGAGGGCGTAGAGCTTCCCGAAAAGGGGAAGTATGGTGTCGGCGTATTCTTTCTTTCCAGGGAAAAGGAAAAAGCGGATGCTCTTATCAAAATCATAAAGGATTCCCTCCAGGCTGAAGGGGGACAGTCCCTTCTTGTACGGCGGGTTCCTGTTGAACCGGAATGTCTTGGTAAAACTGCTTTGGATTCCATGCCGGGTATTGTTCAGGTTTTCGTACAGGTCCGCAATTTTTCAGGGACGGAGCTTGAAAGACAGCTTTACATAATCAGGCGGATCATAGAAAAGCAGGCTGCCGCAGAGGGGTACTCAATTGATGATCTGTATGTGCCCTCATTCTCTTCTCAAACCATAGTTTATAAAGGGATGTTTGTTGCTCCGCAGCTGGAACAGTTTTATCCCGATTTAAGAGATCCGGTATTTAAAAGTGCGATAGCAGTGGTTCATCAACGGTACAGTACGAATACCTTCCCCTCATGGGCACTGGCACAGCCTTTTCGGTTTATCGCTCATAATGGGGAGATCAACACACTCAAAGGAAACATAAACAAAATGAAAGCCAGAGAGTCGACTCTTTCCTCCCCCCTGTTCGCAGATAAAATGGAAAAAATTTTGTCGGTAATAGACGAAACCCAGAGTGATTCAGCAATTTTTGATTCTTCCTTTGAGCTACTCGTCCATGCAGGGCGATCAATGGAGCATTCCATGATGATGATGGTCCCCGAACCTTTTGGTGATAGATATCATATAAGTGAAGACCGGCGTACATTCTACGAGTATCATGCATCAGTTCTGGAACCATGGGATGGACCCGCTGCTCTGGTTTTTTCCGATGGTACGAGGGTCGGAGCAACGCTGGACAGGAACGGACTGCGTCCTGCACGGTATGCTGTCACCAGAAGCGGAAGGGTAAT
>QNBL01000065.1 GCA_003641695.1 Spirochaetota bacterium | reverse complement strand
TTCATCATATCCCGATTTATTCCGGATCGCCGCTGACTCAAAGCCATGGCCAGGTTCACCGTATACCCTGAGTCAATT
This sequence comes from Spirochaetota bacterium, assembly GCA_003641695.1. GTDB lineage: Bacteria > Spirochaetota > Spirochaetia > B11-G9 > B11-G9 > B11-G9. Next base: position 9,964 of record QNBL01000065.1, on the reverse strand, counting down.
CCGGTTTCAACAGAATCGGGACGGAATTTCTCTTCAAACTTGTCAAAAATACCGGAAGCCTCAGTTTCAAGATCGTCAGTAAAAGCACCCTGCTCCCGCAATGAACGTATAAATCCGGCTCCTTCTGTATCGAGATACTCGAAAAGCTCCTTCTGATACGCAGACAGTTTATTGGTCGGATACTTGTCCAGTCTTCCGGAAATTCCCGCCTTGAGTATCATTACCTGTTTAAAAACTTCTATGGGGGAATACTGATTCTGCTTCAGAATTTCGGTAAGACGCTCCCCCCGGGCCAGCTGATTCTTGGTAGACTGATCCAAATCTGAAGAGAACTGCATAAAAGCTGCAAGTTCCCTGAACTGGGCAAGATCTATACGCAAAGAACTCGCTGTCTGCTTCATGGCTTTAATCTGGGCATCACCGCCGACTCTTGAAACAGAAATACCAACGTTAATAGCAGGGCGCAATCCTGAATTGAATAAATCAGCCTCAAGGAATATCTGACCGTCGGTAATGGAAATAACATTCGTCGGTATGTAAGCGGAAACGTCCCCCTCCTGAGTCTCAACAATTGGAAGGGCTGTTAATGATCCGGAACCTTTCTCTGTACTCATCTTTGCCGCACGTTCAAGCAGCCTTGAATGAAGGTAAAAAACATCACCCGGGTAAGCTTCACGGCCCGGGGAACGGCGCATAAGGAGAGAAAGCTCTCTGTATGCCTGTGAATGTTTGGTCAGGTCATCGAAAATTACCAGTGCGTGCCTGCCGGAATCTCGGAAGTATTCAGCCATTGCCGTTGCAGCATAGGGGGCTAAAAATTGAAGGGATGCCGGATCAGATGCAGTTGCGGCAACCACCGTTGTATACTTCAAAACATCATGCTTTCTCAAGGTTTCTACGAGCTGAACAACCGAAGACCGCTTCTGTCCAATGGCAACATAAAAACAGTAGACCCTGTTTTCTGCATCATCAGTTTTCTGATTAATAATGGTATCTATGGCTATGGTGGTTTTTCCGGTTCTCCGGTCACCGATAATCAGCTCCCGCTGCCCACGGCCTATCGGGATCATTGCATCAATTGCCTTGATTCCTGTCTGGAGGGGCTGGGAAACATTCTGCCGGTCAATAATACCGGGGCCTTTTACTTCAACCCTGTTCCGTGAGGCAGCTTCAATGGGCGGTTTTCCATCCAGAGGATTCCCGAGGGGGTCAACAACCCTCCCCAGAAGGTCTTCTCCGACAGGAACTTCGGCAACGTTCTTTGTTCTCCGCACGGTACACCCTTCGGTAACATGTTCATAATCGGAAAACAGAATGATACCGACAGTCTCTTCTTCGAGGTTCATGACCATACCCCGGACAATCTCCCCCTCTTCAGTATCGATTTCCACCAACTCTCCGGCAAGGATGTTATCAAGTCCCCAGGCCTGTGCAATACCGTCTCCGGCCTGAATTATCCGTCCTATCTCTGTCTCACCGCTTTGCGGTGTAAATCCCTCTATTTTGTTTTTCAGGATATCGAGAATTTCTGCTGGGTTTATACTATCTCTCATACTCATTCCTATTTTAATGCCATTTTCAGATTATTAATCCGCCCTTTAACAGATCTGTCCAGTATCCGGTTCTGCCAGATAAGCCTGAAGCCGCCTAGAAGTGCCTTGTTGATCCTAGCATCGAGAACCACTTTCTTCCCAAGGTGTTTTTCAATTTTCCCCAGGATACTGCTTACCAGCTGATCCCCGGGTTCGTTGGCAGTTTCAAGAACAACCGACACAATACCGTTCCGCTGCTCTATCAGCTCCCTGAAAGCATCCTCGGCAAAAGGTAGAGCAGCCAGTCTCCCGTTCTCCGCCATAACAGTCAACCATCTACCGGTATACTCCCCGACATAGGGGATAAAAGCTGTCTGCACAAACTTACCGGCGGCATCACTGCTGATACTTTTAAGGCAGAAGTCTTTAATCTCTTTCTCCCCGAGTATGGCTGCTATAGCCTCGATATCAGCGGATACAGAATCAAGAGAGGCTGATTCCTCTGCAGCCATAACAAGAGCTTTTACATACCGTTTAACTACCAGTCGGCCGCTCATAAGGTCCGGGCCATCTCTTTGACCATTCTACGGTCTTTCTCGGAGGTAAACGAGACTCCCGTAACCTTTTCGGAAGCCTCACAAACAAAGTCTGCAAGCTCTTCCTGGAGTGCCTGCAGCAGGACTTCCCGCTCTTCGGCAGCTTTTAACTTTGCCCTTGAAACGATAGCTTCCGCTTCCTCTTCGGCCTTGGCTATCAGTCTGCTTTTCAGGACATCGGCCTCTTTTCTGGTATCGCCGAGGATCTTATCCGCCTGAGCACGGGCTTTATCAATGATTTTCGATTCCTCTTTCTTTATTTCATCCAGCCGTTTCTGGATTTCCTCAGCGTTATCGACTGCCCCTGCTATTGTTTTCTCCCTGTCCTTTATACTCTTTAGGAGGGAGGGGAGCAAAAACTTCCATAGAATAAAAAACAGCAGGCCGAAGCTTAACCATGTCCATATGGCCAGCCCCGGTTCTATCTCAAAAAGTTCCATATTTCCGCCTATTTCATGAATACAACAAGAAGGGCAATAATTGCGCCAAAGAACGCAAGCCCCTCAATAAGTGCCGCCATTAAAATCATGTTGGTACGGATATCCTTTTTCTCCTGTGGCTGCCTTGCTATAGCATCAAGGGCCTTGGCACCGATTAATCCAATACCGATACTTCCACCGGCAATTCCGAGCCCCGCCCCAATAACTGCAAGTGCTTTAGCTATCATTGAAAGATCCATACATACTCCTTATATAGTAATCATTTTATCGTTATTCCCCTTCCGGGGTACTTGCCATAGATATAAAAATACAGCTCAAAAGCGTAAACACGAATGCCTGGAGCAGCGCAACAAGCACCTCCAGTACATAGGTGAATACTGCAAAGGGTACTGAAACAAGACTGAAAAAAGGACTTATCACAAAAATGAGTACGAGAAAAGAAAGGATCGCCAGATGCCCGGCAAACATGTTGGCAAAAAGCCGCAGGCTCAGTACGATCGATTTGGTAAACAGTCCTATAAACTCAAGCAGAACCACAAATATTCCAATGGGAAACGCAACTCCCTCGGGATACATGTTTTTGAAAAACCCGGGAACCCCTAATTCCTTGAATCCCACAGCAAAAGTCAGGAAAAAGACAATTACAGCCATGGCAGTAGTTACATTGATGTTTCCGGTAGCTGTTTTGAAAGCGGGTATAAGACCTATAAGGTTAACGGTTAAAAGAAAGACAAACAGAGAGATAAAAAAGGACAGCCACTTCTCACCCCGCTCTTTACCCATTACCGGATACACGATATCGTCCCTTACGAAAAGGATCATAATTTCGGCAATGCTGCGAACGCCTTTAGGTTTCATTGATTTGTTTCGTGCCGCACGGAGAAACAGCAGCAGTATAAGCACAACAGATACAAACAGCATTGCCTGATGTACAGAAATTCCCAAAGGCAGTGTTACTGCAGGTACGCCGGGGAAAAGATCAACACTTCTGCCGTTCAGAATATGGTGGAACAAAGTTCCGGAGATATCCACATCACCGCTTTCGGCGAAGAGAGATGTTCCGCCAGAGAAAAGAAGAAAAGAAAAAATAACTGATACACGCCGTACTAATTCTTTCATTCAAACCACCATGATTTTACATAAAATACAATACTCCCGTGCCCCGCTTAAGTCAATTAGCTGTAAACAATTTTAACCGAATTTAAACCATGACAAAAACTGGCGTATCTTACTTCAGAGTACGCAAAAAGTCTTATGAGAAAGAGTCTAATCTATTAATTCCAGGATTTTCTGTTCTCCTATGGCACCGGCAAGATACTCTTTAATAATTCCATCCTCAACAACAACAAAAGATGGAGTACCCATAACACTCAGCTTCCTTGCAGTATCCATATCTTTGGTTATATTTATACTAAAGATATCTTTTCTCTTTTTCTGAAGGGCCTTTACAACGGGAGTAATAGCTTTGCATGCCCGGCAGTTGGTACTGTAAAAATAGAGAAGAACCTTGTCTCCCTTCTTTATCCGTCTTCCGTGAGCTCCGGGAAGATTCGGAACAGTCTTACCTTTTTTAAGCTTCATACGAACAATCATGGTTACCTGAAGGAGGGTAAATCCTCCAATAACTACTGCCAATACTATCCCCGCAACTACCATCTGCTTCTCCCCCTGTTTTTATGTATCATCAACAATGTTTTCACACCGTACCCGAAATGCAAAGTAAAAACTGCTCAGCACCAGAACACTTGTTAAAATAAATATAAAATAATACCCGAACCGCTGAACAATAAAGCCGGCAAAAACCGGATAGGCCATAACAGCTATGCTCCCAAGCCCTGAAAGACCGGTATAGATAGCCCTGTTTTCATCATTTGAAATCTCAAGCAGAATTCCCGGCAGGGTAATTTGCCTCGCAGCAAGCACAACCCCGGAAAACAGAAAAATTGAAAAATAGAGGATTTTACTTCCGCTGAACAGTAATGCCAGCACAGGAAGCATTGCCCCTGCAATAATAAAGACCGAAAGCAGTCCTTTATACCGTTTACTCTTCGATGTAAAGCGGAAAATAAAAGTAGCCAGAACCATCCCGGTTACCTGCAGCAGCAGGAAATTCCCCGTATCACTGCTGGTTAAACCAAAGTTCTTTTTTGCATAGGCAATAAGGAAAGGAATTATGGCAAATCCGAGACTTACCGTATTAGAAAGATACAGAAATATTCTTAAATTTCTATCCTCTGTAAAGGCCTTTTTTAAAAGGTTAAACCGCTGGCCTATGGATAATTCACCCTTTACCTTCACCGGTTCTTCCCGGATTATCCAGAATCCTATTGTTGCTGTCAACAGCAGACCTCCGGCAATGAGGAAAAGAACACTGTAGTTTTTAGGGTAAGAAAGCAGCTGTAAAGCTCTTCTTGCCAGAACAGCCGAAGCAAGGATCCCAATGCTTGCAAGGGTCTGCTTTACTATAAAAAATTTTTTTCTGTCCCCCTTATCTATGGCTCTTCCAAGAATATCGGTATAGGCAATTCCAGCGAAGGCTCCCGAAAAGGAAAACAGGGTCATCAAAACAAGTATCGATGCAATAATAACTCCCCCGGAGAGCATCCGCGCATAAGAAAGAATCAGTCCCATGCAAAGAAGGGCAGCAACCCGTAAGTAAATGCCGGTAAGGAGAAACTTCTTTTTGCGCTCCCGGTGTGTCTGGAAGGAGGCAAAAAATATTCCCATAAAACTGTTTCCCCCGACCATGATGGCGGTAAGAAACCCGAGGTGGACGGGAGTCCCCCCTGACTGGATAAGCATGGTGGGAATTACCGTATTCACATCCATAAATTTCTGAGCCAGAGAAAGAAACACTGCGTGCCAGATAAAGGCTTTGAAATTACGTTTTAAATAGTCAGCTTTTTCCATAACCAGATGGACTTTACTATACTATTTAAATAAAAACAATGCTGCCTTAGAAAAAAGGTTTCCCTGCAGGAAAACCTTCGAACCCGAAAAACCGAGTAATGGAAGCAGCTACATCTGAGAATTGTTCCCTAACCCCGAAGGATGTACCTCCGCCCCCTTTCGTGTAATGTAAAAGCGGAACGTGTTCTCTTGTATGATCGGTCCCTTTAAAGGTCGGATCACACCCATGATCTGCTGTTACAATTAAGAGATCGTCATTTCCAAGGAGATCCATAACCCTTGAGAGGTGTTCATCAACCGCTTTTACTGCGTCATGGTACCCCTGGGGGTCCCTTCGGTGGCCATAATTCATATCCGTGTCAACATAATTAATAAAGATAAACTCTTTATTTTCAGTCTTTTCCTTTAAAAGGGTTTCGGTCCTTTCCATACAAGCTGGATTTCCCTTATCATGATAGCTGTCATTTATACCCCGTTCGCCGAAAATATCTCCAATCTTGCCGACCCCTACGGTATTAACCCCCCGTTCCTTTAAAAAGTCAAAAAGACTGACCCCGTTGTAAGCGATGGAGAAATCCCTTCTTCCGCCTGTGCGGGTAAAGTTTCCCGGAGTTCCGACAAAGGGGCGGGCAATTACCCTTCCTACCTGATACTCGTCGCAGAGATCCCTGGCGGCGGAACACATCCGGTAAAGTTCATCCACCGGAATAACATCCTCGTGAGCTGCAATCTGAAAAACCGAATCCCCCGATGTATAAACGATCGGTTTCCCTGTTTCCATGTGCTCTTTTCCCAGTTCTTCTATTATTGCTGTTCCGGAGGCAGCTTTGTTGCCGAGGATGCCTCTGCCTACAGCTTTAGTGAAATCATTGGTCAGCTTTTCGGGAAAAGAGGGATATTCCGGAGGAAAAACCGTAAAGGGTTTTGTCAGCTCCAGTCCCGCAATCTCCCAATGTCCGGTCGTTGTATCTTTTCCGGGAGATTTCTCCCGCATTACACCAAAATCAGCAACAGGAGACGGAACTGCTTCACAGCCGGGGAGCTCGTTCCCCAGAAGCATGGAAGCATTCCCCAGCCCCATCTTTTTAAGAGCTGCCCATTGAGCACCTCCTACTGTCTGGCAGATATGTAAAGCGGTATTGGACCCTTCATCTCCATATTTTCCCGCATCAGGAAGATATCCTATTCCAAAACTGTCTATAACCAATAGTACTGCTCTCATCTTGTTTCTCCTAGTAACCGGAAGTTATCTCTTCCCCTTTAACTATTTTAACACCGCCGCTCGTTCCCAGCCGTGTTGCCCCTGCTTCAATCATTGCAACAGCATCTTCAAAGGTTCTTACGCCCCCTGCAGCCTTGACACCCATTTTGGGTCCAACTGTCCGACGCATAAGCGCAACATCCTGTACTGTTGCACCTCCGGTGGAAAACCCTGTTGATGTTTTTACATAGTCGGCACCTGCTTTTTTTACAATCTCACAGGCAAGCACTTTCTCTTCATCAGTTAAGAGTGCAGTCTCAATAATCACTTTTAACAACGCACGCTGACCGCATGCTCTGAGTACCCATTTTATATCTTCTTCAACTGTTTTGAGATCCCGCTCTTTCAAAGCCCCAATATTCATTACCATGTCAATTTCATCAGCACCTTCTTCGATTGCATGCCGGGCCTCAAAACCTTTTGCCCGTCCGCTCATTGCCCCTAAGGGGAACCCGACAACAACACAGACTTTTACGCCGCTGCCGCGGAGATTTTTTGCACACCGTGCCGTCCAGGATGTATTAACACACACTGAATGAAAATTGTAGTCCCGGGCTTCACTGCAAAGCTTGTCAATTTGTACACCCGTTGCCTCCGGTTTAAGCAGTGTGTGATCAATATATTTTGCCACATCAGTTGGAATGAGAACAGCTGCATCTTTTGTGCCGTGTTCCCGGCTTCCGGGACCTTCAGATGAGCGTGTAGATACTTGAGGTGTATCGCTTTTCAAATGCTCCATTACTTCCTGTGTTATTTTATCTATTAATTCTTTTTCGTTCATTTTATATTCTATTCCCCCGTTCAACAGCCATCATTTTATTGATTCGCGGCCAATGTCTCCCGCCTTCAAAGCGTGTTTCCAGCCAGACTTTTACCATGTGGCACAGTTCGTCAGAGGTATGGAGAGGCCCTCCAAGTGTCAAAACATTGGCATTATTGTGTTTTCTGCTATTTTCAATTGTCGGGATATCATAACACAGGGCTGCTCTGATCCCCCGTACTTTATTACAAACCATTGATGACCCGATACCGGCACCATCTATCATAATCCCTCTTTCAGCTTCTCCCCGTGCTACAGTCCGGGCTACTTTTTCAGCAAAATCAGGATAGTCCACACTTTCTGTTGAAAAAGTACCCACATCCTTAACATTGTATCCTAGAACTTCAAGATACTTTTTTACTATCTCCTTTGCAATAAAGCCTCCATGATCCGACCCGACGACTACCCGGGAAACTGTATCCTTCTCATTATTATTCATTGTACTTTCTCCTCTGTTTCTATCCCGTCAACTATCCCTGCTATGACAGTTCTTACAGGCTGACCTGTTTCCCCCAGCATAACCCCTGCAGAGCCGCCTTCATCAATAACGATGACTGTATCACCCTTTCCCGCCTGGACTGTATCAACAGCAACAATGGATGAACCTGAAAAACTGCCGTCCGGATTCACCGGGCGGACACGAAGCAGTTTATGGCCATCCAGCGGCTTTACTTTAACAGTTGATACAACCGGTCCGATTACCCGTGCAAGAATCATACATCCTCCAGGGAATCAATTATCCCGACTACCGATGCATCGGATGGATTAAACCAGTTATCAAGTGCCAAAGCTGCTTCCCTGCCGCCTTCGTACAGTACCAGATCTCCCGTTCCAGCCTGTACTGTATCACATGCAACAATCGGCGTTCCTTTTCCCCGATAGTTCTCATCCAGAGGCTGCAGCAAAAGGAGAGAAACCCCTGATAAGGAACTGGTCTTTTTATCGCATACTACCGAACCTGTAATCCGTCCTATTTTCATCTATACCTCTGCTAAACAATCCGGAAATAATCTATTAGTGAACAGCGGCGCTCACGGGTAAACGTACGTGCCCGGGTAAAGCCCTCACCTGTAGGGCTTGCAATGGTAAAGGAAGTAAAACCTGATCCTCCAAAACCCATTCCATTAAAATTGGAACCGTTTTTTACAAAAAGGGAACAGTTTATCAACTTGGCCATCTTTGATAATTTAGCAATATTTAAGGAATGCATGGAAGCGGAATGTCTGAACCCATGTTCCAAATCCAGAGCAAGGTCAATCGCCTGGTCAACAGTATCAACCCGGACCAGAGGAATAACAGGCATAAGCTGTTCTGTCCAGAGTAAAGGATGGGATTGATCTACTTCCAAAAGAAGTATCTTCGTTTCTTCAGGGAGATTAAGCCCAATCTCTGAGGCTATAAAACTTGCATTCTTCCCTACATATTTCTTGTTGGGAGCACCTTCATATCCTTTCCTCCCGGGATCAGCTATAACAAGCTCTGTTACCTTCTTTATATAATCCCCGGTCAACTCAAATGCCCCGGCCTTAACCATTTCACTTTTAAGAGAATCTGCTACAGAACGGACAGCAACAATTTCCTTCTCGCATATGCAAACAATATTATTATCAAATCCGGCGCCATTAACCAAATCACGTGCAGCTTTTGGAATATCAGCGGTTTCATCTACAACAGAAGGAGGATTACCCGGTCCGGCAGCGATTACCTTTTTTGATGTCTTCATTGCCTGGTTTACCACTCCGGGCCCTCCGGTTACCGTAAGAAGGTTTATCAGAGGATGCTCCATCATCAGTTTTCCCGATTCAATGGAAGGATTAATTACCGTAGTAATAAGATTTTCAGGACCGCCGGCTTTTACTATAGCTTCATTAAGCAGCCCCACGGTATACACTGAAACGTTTTTTGCAGCAGGATGAGCATTGAATACAACGACGTTCCCTGCTGATATCATGCTTATGGAATTGTTTATTATGGTTTCTGTCGGATTTGTACTGGGAGCAATAGCGCCGATGACGCCATACGGAGCCCGTTCAATCAAAGTTAATCCATGATCGCCAGAATAAACATCCGGCTGAACATCTTCAACTCCCGGAGTACTGCGGGCAGCTAAAAGGTTTTTTTGTATTTTATCTGCCACCCTGCCCATTCCTGTCTCATCCACAGCCTGCGCTGCAAGCTGTTCCACATTATCTTCCACAGTCCGGCGCATTGCAGCAATCATGGTTTTCCGTGTTTCCAAAGATACTTCGGCAAATATTTTAAAAGCTTTTGAAGCCTGGTACACAGCTTCTTCCATGGTATCAAAAACCCCGGGAAAGTGTCTTACTCCCCGGTCAGATCCCTCAGCAACCGAAAATTGTTCTAGTACCTTTTCAACAATACCCTTTATTACCTTTTCATCAATT
>QNBL01000064.1 GCA_003641695.1 Spirochaetota bacterium | reverse complement strand
GGATCTTCACAACCGGAGTAGAATATACACGGTATACCGTATCTTGATTTAATTATCTCTGCCGTCTCAATTCCGTCTATTTTACCCTTTATTGAAATATCCAGAATAACAAGATCAGGCCGGTTTTCTCCGATCTCCATAATGGCCTTTTCCCCGGTATCTACAAATCCCATGGGTGAAAAACCTATATTTTTCAACTCTCCAATGAGATTATGGGCAATAATCGCCTCATCCTCAACAACAAGAATTTTCACCGCTTTGTCTTTAATCAGGTCGTCAAACATTCTTCTAGATAAAATCGCCGGTTTCCAGACTGGTACCCAACATGAGTCCGCTTTCAAGAAAACCTGATTTTCTCCTTTTTATCCGTATCTCCATGTACAGTATATGATTCTCAGCATCTACTTTAATCCTTTGTACCGTAAACGGATCGTTAACGGATAATCCTGATTCATCTGCAATTGATCCTTCCAGGATTGAAGTAATAACAAATCTGTTCCCTTTTATTCCTGTTGAAACTGCATCCACATCCATCCCGAACAATGGGAGAAACAGATTTTCGGTAGCATCGCTGTCATAGGCATCTTCCGCCGGGATTTCAGGTCTTTCGGAGAGGGAGAAGTATCCATCAAAGGGATTCCCATCCTTTTTCATACCAAGTTTCACAATCATTCCCGGAGAAAATTTCAGTATCTCCCTTTGCAGCTGCTCAATAGAATCAATAGCGTTACCGTTTATTTCCCTGATAACAGTGCCCTTTTCTACCCCCGTCCTGCCGGCACTGCTTCCGGGCATTACATAAGTAACAACTACGTTACTGTTCTGTTCAGTCAGTGATAACCCGAGAAAGGGATGCTTTACCTTTCCTCCCCGGTACAAGTCAGGAAGGAGGGTTACTATATATTTGCCCGGTATTGCAAAGTTTATTCCCTCAAACTGCTCAATACCAGCAAAAACTACTCCAACAAGATTATTATCCTTATCGAGCAGCGGTCCACCGCTGTTACCATGATTTATCGGGGCATCAACCTGGATAACATTTCCGAGCTGAAGAAACTTTCTCCCGGAAGCAGAAATTATCCCTGATGTAATTGTATTCTCCAACCCTCCCGGAGAACCTATTGCAAAGATCGGAGTCCCCGGCTCATACTTTTTTTCTTTCCCGAAACGGAATACCGTTTCAGGAGTACTGTCCACTTGTAACAGGGCAATATCAAAAACAGAATCCCATCCAACAACTTTTGCAGGAATTTTCTCTTTAATATTATCCGAAAGCTTAACATACAATCGGGAATATCCTTCGTATTCAGGATCTACTTCACTGGATATAACATGGTAGTTGGTAAGAATATATCCCTTCCTGTCAATAAAAAATCCACTGCCAATTACCCTGTCAGGTATACCCATACCGTTTTCAATTTTCATTCCCCTGTTTACCCATACGGTGACCGTTCCTTTTATTAGCTGGGAATTTGCGTATCTGCTTTCCAGCACTTTTTTAAAGTCTCCAGAGGGGACAATACCTTTTTTTTTCAGAACGGGATCGATAAACTCAAGAAAACCTTTATCCTCAGCTTCTACAGCCATTTCCGTTATTCTTTCAAGATCCTCATTTTTCAAACTGGCGAAATCAAGGTATTTTCTGGCATTATAAAGTCTCAATGCAGAACTTATGTCTGCTGATCTCGAATAGACAATCTCTTTTATCAGATCATTTGCCGTCCTGCCGCGGTCTTTGATCTCAATTCCTGCAGTTTTTACCGAGGTAAGTATCCTGTAGGCATCAAGGTATCCGCTGTTGTCCAGAGCTTTATCATAATCGGCTTGAAATCCATCTCTTATTCTTTCCTCAAGAGTTTCTTTATCCGCCTTACTGTTAACCGGAAGCCATGTAAGATCCCGGAATGCATCTGCAAGCTTTCCTGAATCTATCAGTGTATTTATGCGCTCGGCGGTAACCTTTTCCACCGGCTGAGGATCTTTCCCGATATTACCCCTGAGCCCTGCGCAGGAAGTTATTAAAAGAAAAGAGAAAAACAGGAATACTGCCCGTTTCATTTGAACAAACCACTGCTTACTGTACCTGCGTTTTCTTCTATCCGCAGATCAAAGTTTCCATCCATATTTGTAGAATACTCCCTTATCAGTTTACCATTTTCCATGTACTCCCGGTAATCAAAGCTGCCGTCATCATCGAAGTCCCATTGTGTTATGCTGACAGGGACATATTCTTCCATGTATTCGGGATAGCCGTTGTGGTTTTTGTCGAAACGTGCAGATTGTAGAGAACCGTTTTCATATTCATATAAAATATCCGGGATTCCGTCTCCGTCTATATCCTTTTCTTCAGTAACAACTTCATTTCCGCTGTACTCCCGCTCGGTGAATATCAATCCGTTTTCCTGCAAAATTTTGAGTTTTGTATCCGGCAGACTGTTTCTCTCTGCAACCATAACAGTATCTCCCCTCAAAGAGGTTTCCTCTATCAGTGTAGAAACAGTCTCCAGACTGAGAGGAGAAGGCTCCTTTGTATATTCATTCAATCTCAGCGTATCATCTATCAACGTTTCAGGGATTATCACTACAGGGTATGAAACTTTATAGGGTAAAAGATGATAGACCCTCCGTCGGCCTTCAAGGGTAACGGTATATTCAAAGAGATAAGGATATGGATTGTAAACTGCTTCTATCTTTTTGTCTTCAGACCTGATAACTACTCTTTTTATTTTCCCACCGGGACTGGTTATTTTATAATCATCAATAAGATCCTGGTTTGAGTCGGAGGCCGTTTCAGTAATAACCCCGGAATCCAGGATTGTACGGCCGTCTATGCGCCCGTCTTTATTGTCATCCTCGTTGATTATTACCTTCTTGTCTCTTAAAAATTTTTTCGCGTCGTAAACGATACCTTTTTTGTCAAGAATCTCTTTGATTCTCAGTATGTCCGCTCTGTCAATGGACATTTCTTCTGCAAAAATAAGCTCGATTCTTTTTTCCAGATTAGAATCGTTGATAATAAGTGTGCTAATCTGGTAAAAGCGGTCATTGCCCCACCGGCTATGGTAATACGACAGCATGCCTGGCAGATAAACCTCGGGAGAGAGTACGATAACCTCCTGTACCGCTTCTTTTGTATAGTACAGAGCCGGATCACCCTGAACTATTTTCCCGATTGCCATATTCCGCCATCCTGCATCATACCTGGCAAGTATTTTTTGAGAAAATTCCTTTGAAGGAAACAACTGTGCTGTCTGAACAGCCTGATTTATATAACCCGAAGCTGCCGCTGAAAAGACAAAAACCTTTGCAGCAGCTGGATCTTTACCGATGATATCCGAATAAGGAACCAGAGTTTCGTAGGCTGATTTAAAATATCCCTGATGTAAAAAGTTTTCAGCATAGAGTTTCCTGCCGTCAAAGCTGTTATAGTGATCCCAGGAGTCAAGGCGGAAAGCAATCTTCAATTCTTTCTGCGAAACCCGGTATTTACCCATATCGGAAAGTATAAGGGCTTTCAGATATCGTGAGTCGGAGCTGTCTCTATTGAATAGTATTGAAAGATTAAGTAATCCAAGGGAATCGGTACTGTTTCCCTCCCGTAAGGCAGAGAGGGCGTTATCAAAATAAACTCCGGCAAGCTCTTTGTCCTGCCGGGTTTCCAAATTTTCAGGGAATGCATATAAACCAAGGGAAAATAACAACAGCACTGCTGCAGGCAGTCTCATCGTTAAAAACTGTTTCCTCTTTTTATTCTTTTTCTTCTTCCTGCTCAGCATCCTTTTCAGGAATTCCAAGGAGTTTCTTGATATCCGCATCATCAAGGGTTTCCTTCTCAATAAGTTCTTCTGCAAGAGCTTTAAGCTGGTCGATATTGTCAGAAAGGATCTGTCTTGTTTCTGCAAGACAACTTTCCATAATTTTCTTGATCTCTTCATCTACCTTCCTGGCTGTTTCCTCTGAGTAATCTTTATGCCTGGCAATCTCTTTCCCTATGAATATCGGCTCATCTTCCTTCCCTAATGAGATAAAACCAAGCTCTTTACTCATTCCCCATTCAGTAACCATCCGGTGGGCTATTTCGGTAGCCTGCTTGATATCATTCTGGGTTCCGGTAGTTGTTTCTGAGTAAATAAGTTCCTCGGCGACATATCCGCCCATTGCTATTTTTATTCTGTCAAGAAGCCATCCTTTTTTCCTTGAGTAAGAGTCTTTTTCAGGCAGAGAAATAGCCATACCCAATGCCCTGCCCCGGGGGATTATGGTAACCTTGTGGAGCGGGTCGGAATTTTCAAGATGATAATGAAGCAATGCATGCCCGGCCTCGTGATACGCAGTCGCTCTTTTTTCCTCAGCAGTGATAAGTTTTGATTTTCTGGCAATACCGAGGAGAAGTTTGTCACGTGCTTCTTCAAAATGCTCAATGGTAACTTCCTTTGAGTTGTACCGTGCCGCAAATAAAACCGCTTCGTTTACCAGATTGGCAAGATCAGCTCCTGAACTGCCCGGAGTAGCTTTTGCAATCCTGTTCAGGTCAACATTCTTCCCCAGGGGTATTTTGGTTGCATGTATCTGCAGAATCTTTTCCCTCTCCCTTACATCCGGCATATCCACAACTACCTGTCTGTCAAACCGGCCGGGACGTAAAAGAGCTGGATCCAATACATCGGGTCTGTTGGTTGCAGCAAGAATAATTACACCATCCTTGGTGTTAAATCCATCCATTTCAACAAGCATCTGATTCAAAGTCTGTTCACGCTCGTCGTTTCCTCCGCCGTAACCGGCTCCTCTGGTCCTTCCTACAGCATCAAGCTCATCAATAAACAGGATACAGGGTGCATTCTTGCGTCCCTTCTCAAACAAATCCCTGACTGTGCTTGCTCCTACTCCTACAAACATCTCAACAAAATCTGACCCGGACATATGGAAAAAAGCAACCTCGGCCTCTCCTGCAACAGCTTTTGCCATCAGTGTTTTTCCTGTACCCGGCATACCGACAAGAAGAACCCCCTTCGGAATTTTTGCCCCCATCTGAGTGTATTTGGATGGGTTTTTAAGAAAGTCGACAACCTCACTCAACTCATATTTGGCTTCTTCCTGACCAGCTACATCAGCAAATCGCACCTTTTCCTTTTCGTCGGAATACTGTCTCGCTTTGCTCTTGCCGAAGGAAAAGGCTTTGCTTCCCCCTCCCTGAACCTGTCTGAACATAAACCAGAAGAAAAACAGAAAAAGCAGCCATGGTAGAATCTGAAGGAGAATTTCACCGAAAGAAACAGGCTTTGGGGCACCGGTAACCTTGACTCCTTTCTCCCGCAGGTCTTTCATCAGCAATTCATCATAGTACGGTATTCTTGTCTTGAAAGTAGAAAGGTTATCCGCCTGACTGGATAACGTACCGTAAATTTCGTTTCCATCCAGAATTTTGACCGAAGAAATCTGATCCTGCTCAAGATACGTCAGAAATGTTGAATAGGGAATCTCCATTGATGGGGTATCCCCATTAACCAGAAAAAGGATAAAAAACATTGCGATCAATGATAGTAGAAAAAACAGTGCAAACCTGTTTTTGTTGAAATCAAACTTCAGATTATTAGGTTCTTTCTTTCTGTTATCATTAGGCTGTTCGTTTTGTGTTCCCACAGTAATTACTCCATGTATGCTCTTAAAATCAATATATTATCTGCTGCTTTACTCTTTTGCACTCTGTGTACCGATGCAACTCTGTTTCTATATCCGAATGGTTCACCCAGAATAGCAATAATCCCATTCCTGTCACAAACAACAGGAATCTGCCATCGGTCCCCTTCAGGGATTTTCCACTCGCTGTACAGTTTTTTTATCTTCTTCCTTCCTCCGGAAAGATCAATGAAATCACCCGGCTTTCTGGATCTGATCACTACTGGCCCATTTATTCTGCCGTTTTCAAGCCAGACATCGCTCTTGACCGGAATCCCCCCATGGGGAATGACTTCCAGCCTGAGATTACCGGGAATGGATACAACTCCCGGAGATACCACTCTAAGATAACTTTTTTTGAATAAAACGACAAGCCTATTCCACCAAATCATCCCCCCCCTTTGCTCCAGAACATATGCCCCTCCTGAAAGGAGAATTCTGCCTGAAGGAAGGTCCTTTTTGTACAGTAAAGACTCAATTGTCCTGTAGCTTAACTTTTCGAATGGTTTTGCATCCCAGATATCCCAGCTTTCATACAGCAGCTTCATCCTTTCAAATGGAAGTAAAGTCTCAAATTCATGTACCGGCACGTTCAAAGCCCCGTCAGCAGTGATACCGGTAATCCTGTCTTTCATTCCCAGGTCTATATATTCACTGGCTGCTTCCATCTTACGGCCGAGATTTACAATTGATCGCCGGTAACCGGGGAATATTCCTGCAACCAAAGGGAGCAGTTCTTTCCTTATCCTGTTTCTTAAATAGAGCAATTCATTGTTGGTCTCATCCAGAAGGGGTTTGAGTCCGTTTTCCTCGGCACATTCTTCTATTAGAAACCGTTCAACCGGCAGCAGCGGGCGCAGGAAACCATCACGCCTTGACGGGATTCCCTTGAGCCCTTCTATTCCAGCTCCCTGAAAAACCCTCATTATCAAAGTCTCGACATTATCGTCAAGGTTATGTCCCAGAGCGGTATAATTCATTCCGGATATTTCCATTTGATTTCTAAAGATCCGGTAGCGGTATTCCCGTGCAAGATCTTCTATGCTCCGTCCCTCTGCCCTGGCATTATTTTCTATTTCTCCGGGCGGAATATGTTCAACAACAAGCGGACATCCGATCGTTGAAGCAATATCTTCCGCGCCTTCGATCTCTTTTTTTATTATTTCTTCAGAACGTATACCGTGATCAACGTATAATGCCTGAAGTGAATAGTGAAATTCATTTTGAAGCTGTTTTAACAGAAAAAACAGCACTGTTGAATCAGGACCTCCGGAAAAGCCAATTTGAATTCGATCTTTGGCGGTTATACCGTTTTTGTTTAAATATCCGGTAATTCTGTCAAGTAACTCTTCTGTTATACTCATGCATCGCTTCTTCTACAGATTTGTTTACTATCAGCTCTACAGCTTCTGCCGCTCTTTCAACTCCCTTCATAAAATCCCGCAAGTCAGCGCCAGAGGGAACGGAAAGTACATGCTCTACAATACTAACACCTATATCCGGTCTGGAGACTCCTACAAAAAGCCGTGTATAGCCCCTGCCTTCCATTATGGAATCAATGGACCGGAGTCCATTATGCCCACCGCCGGATCCCTTCTTCTTTATTCTGCACATACCATAGGGCAGATCCATGTTGTCGCAGATAACAATCATTTTTTCAGAGGGGATACGGAATTTATTAAGTAGTCCCGGAATAACAACTCCGGAGTTGTTCATGTAGGTTAGAGGTTTTACAAGCATGAATTCACTGCTGTCCGATTGTCCTCTGCCGTACAGATAATTCTTAAAGAAAGGTTTCTTGAAATTAATAGAATATTTCTGAGCAATCCTGTCCAATACAAGAAACCCGGCATTGTGCCGGGTTTGCGAATAGTTTTCTCCCGGATTACCCAGACCGACAAAGAGAAACAGTTATGCTTCCTCTTCTTCTCCGGAATCTTCAGCTGCTCCTTCTTCTCCTTCAATTTCTTCCTCTTCTGCTTCTTCTTCAACAGGAACTTCCTTGAAGCTTGTGACACTTACAATTGTCTGATCGGGGAGGTTAAGGACCTTTACTTCTTCCGCAACATTCAAATCCTGAACATGTATGGATTCACCTATTTCAAGTTCGCTTACATCAACAATAATAACCTCGGGAATATCTTTTGGAAGACATTCCACTTCCAATTCATGTATTCTCTGTTCGAGAAGTCCGCCTTCACGAACTCCAACAGCTGAACCTTCTACGTGCACAGGGATCTTGGTTTTGAGAAGCTTTCCTCTTTCAAGTTCAAAGAAATCAATATGAGTTATTATTTCTTTGATATAATCTTCCTGAAACCCTTTTACAAGAACCTCATAGTCCTTCTTACCCACCTTAATTGTGAGGATAGTACTTGCAGAACTGTTTTTAAATTTTGAATGAAACTCTTTCCGGTCAACGGATATTGGTTTTGGAGTTTCATGACCATAAATTATTGCTGGTATTTTTCCTTCTTTTCTCAGTCTTCTCGAAGGACCTTTTTTCAGTTCCTTTCTCTCATAACCTGTGAGAGTCTTCTGCTCCATGGGAAATTCTCCTTAACATCATTTTAGTTTTCTGGGGCGGTAGGATTCGAACCTACGATACCGGCACCAAAAACCGGGGGCTTAACCACTTGCCAACGCCCCACAGTATCAGAATAATTGAGTATTATACTTTTTTTCTATTAAAAGTCTATAGGGTTTCAGCCGCTTCTTGCTCAGAACCAGACTCTTCAGCAGGTTCCTTTTCATACGCTTCAAGTATTTTGGCCTGCAGCAAGCTTCTAAAATCGGAATTTATAGGATGTGCGACATCTTTATAATCTCCAGCCTTGGTTTTTCTGCTCGGCATGGCGATAAACGCACCGTTTTTCCCTTCAATTACCTTTACATTGTGGACAACGAAGCAATCATCAAATGTTACCGTTACATAAGCTTTTAGCTTACCCTCTGCTCCAACTCTTCGAATCCTAATGTCAGTAATTTCCATAAGACCTCCATGACGTTACACACTAGTAACACACTAGTAATTACCTGAATTGTAAACTGCCTCAGCAGGATTCGCAAGCATTTTTCCTTTATGAATCTCTTTAAATTCATTTTTCAAAGCCTCAACGGCTGCTGCAGCTCCCTTATCCTCGGAGAATATACCAAAAATCGATGATCCGCTTCCTGAAATTGAAGAATAAACTGCGCCAAGACTCCTAAAACGGTTAATACAGCTGCTGTAAACAGGATTTTCAGGATCCAGGACTTTTAAAAAATCATTGTAAAAGAGCCAGGCAGAGGGCTCTTTACGGTATTCCTGCTCCACATCTCCAATCCCTGCAGGGGAATCGGTAACCAGTTCATCAAATTTTCTGTATGCTTCCTTTGTTGACACATGAATACCAGTATCAACAATCACAACAGGAAGATCCCACACTGTTTCGATCCCCTTTACTTCTTCACCCCTTCCGGTGACAACAGCAGTTCCAGAGCCAAAAAAGAAAGGGATATCGCTTCCGAGACTACTTCCTGCCTCAGCCATCTCTTCCATTGAAAGGCCGGTATTAAAAAGCAGATTTAAACCCTTTAAAACCGAAGCAGCATCGCTCGAGCCTCCTCCGAGTCCTGCACCGGCGGGTATTTTCTTTATACACTCAACCTCAACCCCGTCATGGATACCGGTAATCCCCCTGAACAAATTTACTGCCTTGGTAATAAGATTATACTCCCGGGGAAAATCAAAGTTACCCTTCAGGGAATAGAACCCGTTCTCTTTTCTCAGTGAAATTTTTATAAGATCGGTTAATGAAACCAATTGGAACAGAGAATTTAATGTATGGAAACCATCATTCCTTAAACCGGTTATTTCCAAATGTAGGTTAATCTTTGCCGGCGCGGTAATTGTAATTGTTGACACAACAATACTATAAGTGATTTATTTTTATTTGACAATACAAATGTTTTTTTCTATACTTGACACCTATGAAAATTGAGAATCTTGATTTATTCACCGAAGCTACAAAAAAGGTGTTTGAAGAAGTAGGCTTTGAGATTTCTGTTTCTGATACCGTAAAGACAGGTAACAACACTGAAATTGTCGCTAATATAGGAATTACCGGAGATGCAAGTGGTTTTCTTATTCTTAAATCAGACATTGCCAGTGCCTCCAATTTTATTAAGAAAATGCTTGCTAATCTTGGGATGCATTCTGAAGAGGAAGCGGGCTTCGGCCAGTTTCATAAGGAGGCTATGGGTGAGCTCCTCAACCAAATTTCCGGAAGGAGCATGATGCTCCTTGAAAAAAACGGCTACTGCTGTGATATAACCCCTCCTACTCTTATTATTGGGGAGAATATTTTTTCCAAACCTGCTGACGCCAGGT
>QNBL01000063.1 GCA_003641695.1 Spirochaetota bacterium | reverse complement strand
ACGATTGAGAGTCTATTTGTTAGTTTCTGAATCAAGTTTTTCCTCCAGTTTTTCCCTGGTCGTTCTCCATAGGCGGGTGTCTTCGCTGTAGGATAATTCCTTAGACAGTTCCTCCAGATTTTTTAAACAAAGAATAAGATCCTGGGGAAGTGACAGGGATTCTGCTACCAGAGCCCCCCGTTTAAAGGTATAGTAAGCTTCCTCTTTCCGTTCTGACTTCCTCAATATTAGCCCTTTAGCGGTAAGGTCTTTGGTTATGCCGTAACTGTTTTCTGTTCTCCGGTCAAACTCCAGAGCTTTGTTAATGTACGATTCCGCCCTGGAATAATCGCCTTTCTTTGAATAGATTGATGCAAGAACGTAGTTGTCCGAAGCCATTTCCTTGTATTTTTCGTTCTTGCCGTTATATTCAAGGGAAAGAAGAAGGTATTCCTCTGCTTTTTCATAGTTTTCAAGTCGTTTATAGGTAACTCCGAGGTTGTGAAGAATTACTGCCGAGTCCTCGTACTTCTGAGGAGATTCTATGAGTGCAAATGCTTTCCGGAATGTGTTAAGTGCAGATTTATAAGCCTGGTTTGCAAGGAAAACCTCTCCGCTGTTGTTGGTGCACCGTATTATCAGTCCCGGGTCATTAAGGTGTTCTGCAACGTCCCTGGCTTTTAGGAAATACTCCTGTGCGGTGGCAGTTTTCCCTGCCGTAAGGTAGGTTTTCCCAATGGAATTGTAGGATTCAGCAATCCCTTTTTCGCTGTCAACAAGAATATTCTCTTTTAAGGCAAGAAAAAAGAAGTCAAGAGCCTGGCTGTAATCAGCCTCATTGTAGTATTTGGTTCCGTATTCAGCGTATTCCGCTGCTTTGTTTCTTTTCTCTACAACTTCACCGGGAAGAAGCTTTTCTGTAGTTGAACAGCCGGTTAACAGGGAAGCAGCGATGATCAGGAGAAATAAATAGACGTGTTTTTTCTGCTTCATTTAGAAATCTTCCTCCCTGTATCCCTTGAATGTTGTTGGCTGCTCTTTGCTTGAAGAGATCCCGCCCCGCAGCAGCGGATTGTTGCTCAGGGCTTCAAGAACATCTTTCCCTTTCTGAAGAGCTTCTCTGCTGCTTTCAAGCAGGCTCGATATTTGCGGTCTGCTGGAGTTTATGTATCTGGTAAAGGTATTTAATTCAGTAGTAGTCAGTTCTACACTGGACAGTATGTCGGTAATCTGGCTGTACAATTCAAGATTATCATCCAGCAGCCTGGCAATGGATCCTTTTGGGTCAAGGAGTTTTGTTACAAGACCTGTAGTGTCGGTAAGTTGGGAAGATGTTGCTTCTATGTTCGACGTAATCCCCGATGTATCACTAAGGATGGAATTGATCTGACCTGAGGCATCATCCATCAGGGTATTGAGTTGTTTTGTCAGCATACTTAACCGTCCGACAATATCTCCCGCGGGTCCGTCTGAATGTCCATTCAGGCTGTCATCAACGGTTTTCAAAACAGATTTCAGTGAAATAAGCGTTTTGTTTGAGTTATCCAGAAGAGGCCCGATCTGGTTTATTATCTTTACAATGGTATCATCTGCCGGCGGCTTGTTAACAAGCCCCTTGGAAACCAGTTCCTGCCCCTCCTCAAAGTCCAGAGATGGAATGAAGCTATTGTCCGGAATAAGCTCTCTGGATTTTCCTGGATAGAACTGCATCCCGCTGCCTCCGATCCCTATGGGACTTACGGTAAGTTCAAGAACTGAATTTTTGGTAACTTTTTCGTAGTAGGTATCGAAGATGTGAAAACGGGCTTCAACGGTATTATCCGTGGTAAGTGCAATCTCGTCGATGCTTCCTATTTTAAAACCCTTCAGCTTGATGGGCATACCGACACTCAAGCCGTTCCCGGAGAGGAATTTGCTTGTAAAGTAGTAATCCTTTGCAAACCATCTCTGATTTATTCCCATAAATATTACTATAAGGAGCAGACTGACTATTGCTATGAGAACAAAAAATCCAACTACCTGATCTGCAAACCGTATATGAAATTTCATCCTGTATTCATCCTATTTCAAGTTTTTATTGCTGTCAAACAGAATTACTGTTTTGATGGTAAAGAACAGCGCTTACAGTGTCCCTGGTCTCACTGTTTTTATTATCGGTAATTTCCGCAATGGTTCCTGTGCTGATAACCCTGCCGTCTTTCATGACTGCTGCAAAATCACTGATCCGTTTTGTCAGGGATGGATCGGTGAAGTTGGAGATTATTGTGTTGTCCGAGGAATGAAGATCCAGAATCAGTCTCTCCATTTTGGCTGATACCGAAGGGTCAACAAGGGTCAGAGGAGTGTCCATATAGAGAAGAACCGGAGAAATCACAAGAGCTCTGGCAAGAGAAACCATTTTCCGTTCCCCGTTGGAGAGCTGGGCCGGGCGGAGAAGAAGGCTGTCTGTGTACCCTACTGCTTTAAGCATGCTGCGGATTTTTTTATCCTTCTCATCGGTATCCATTCCCGGAAAATGAACCTGAAGCGGAAGAATCATGTTTTCATAAACCGATTTGTTTGCCCAAAGGGCAGCATCCTGAAATACAAATCCGCTCTTTTTGCGGAAATCGAGGAGTTCCGTTCTGTTCATGGTAAGAAGGTTTACCCCGTCTACGTACACTTTACCACTGGTGGGCGGAATGAGTCCGGCTGTGATTTTCAGCAAGGTGCTTTTACCGCATCCCGAAGGGCCGATTATCACTGATGTTTTTCCGGGAGGAAACTCCAGGCTGACGTTGTCGATAATCTTGCGGTTGTTTCTGATAAACGTTACATTTTCCAGTTTTATACTTATCATGTACTGTAAATTCCTACCGTGTATAGTAAATTAACGTTATTACCGCATCGGCAATTATGCTGAATACAAAAGATGCCCCTACAGCTTTTATAACCATCTGGGGAACCTCAGTGGAGGCCTGTTCCACCTTGAATCCGTAGTATAGAGACGAGAGAGATATTATTATCCCGAAGGTAAGGCTTTTTAGAGTGGATGACGCTATATCTTCAAGTCTCAAGTATGAAAGCAGCTTTCTGAAATAATCGGTAGCCTGAACCGGTTCGATCAGCTGGGTAATAAAAAAAGAGCCGATGAGACCGAAAAAATTAAAATAGAGATTTAAAAGCAGAATTGACAAGGTAACTCCGAGAAAACGGGGAGCTGCAAGGTAGCTTATGGGATCAATCCCGCTGGCAATGTATGCTTCAATCTCATGACTTACTACGTTATGGCCAAGTTCCGTTGCAATTGCAGTTCCGGAACGGGCAATAATAATGAAAGCACAGAGCAGCGGTCCCAGTTCCCGTGTAATTATGGTAATAAGAATGGGGAAGGTCAGCTCTCCTTGACCGAACTGAGGCAGCAGGCTTACTCCCTGGATAATAATTACAGCTCCAAGAGCCATGGCTATTAAAGCAATAATGTTCAATGCTTCAAATCCGGTAAAAAGAATCTGCATGGTAAGAACCTTTTTGCCAATCTGCCGACCCCGGAAAAAGGGCATACTTGCCTTTATAACCTTAAAAAAGAAACCCAGCGCGTAGAAAATGCCTTTTACGTAATCTATAAACCATCTGCCAAGTCTACCCAGCATAACCCCTGCCTCTTTGGTAATGATACAGTATTCTCCCCGATAATGGCAAGGTAAAGTTTTCAAAGGCCGGAAGAACTTGTTATAAACTGGAAAGTGGGGTATAATGCAGCGGTTTTGAATGTAATTAGTTTCAACAAGAGGTGTTTATGGCCGTAGAGGTGAAGGAAGTTGTTACCAGAAGAGATTTAAAAAAATATGTCAAATTCCCATTTCAGCTGTACAGGAACAATAAATACTGGGCTCCTCCGTTTATAAGGGATGAATTGAAGAATCTTGATCCAAAGGTAAATCCTGCCTTTGAATACTGCAGGGCAAAGAACTGGCTTGCATACAAAGACGGAAAGATTGCGGGAAGGATTACAGCCATAATTAATGACAAAGTAATAGAGAAATGGAAAGTGAAAAAAGCCCGCTTTGACTGGGTGGATTTTATTGATGACCACGAGGTTTCACGTGCCTTGTTCCGGGTCGGGGAGGATTGGGCCAGAGAAAATGGAATGGAGTTTATTGAAGGGCCAATGGGATTTACCGACCTGGATGACGAGGGGATGCTTATTGAAGGGTTTGAGGAACAGGGAACCTATCCCATGATTTATAACTATCCGTACTACCCGGAGCATCTCGAGAAACTTGGATACGTGAAAGAGGTTGACTGGCTGGAATTTGAAGTCAAGGTTCCTGATTCCATACCGGATAAAGTTTCGCGGATCAATGATCTCATAATGAAACGGTCAGGTTTCAGACTCCTGGATGCTAAAAAGCCGAAGGATTTCAAACCCTATATTCCTGCTTTTTGGGATATTATCGAAGAAGCATATGATGATATTTTTGGTTCTATCCCGTTAACCGAAAGGCAGAAGAATTACTACACAAAGCAATACTTCGACTTTATAGTCCCTGAATACTCAAAGTTTATTTTGAATGAAAAAGATGAGGTCGTTGCGGCAGGTATTGCATTACCGAATCTCACCGAAGCCTTGAGAAAATCAAACGGACATCTTTTCCCTTTTGGGGTATTTTATATGCTTTATGCTCTGAAGCATCCCAAAAAGCTTGATTTTTACCTGATTGGGGTGAGGAAGAAGTATCAGGGCAGCGGCGTAATCTCAATCATGATGAACGAAATAAACAAAAATGCCATAAAAGCCGGTATTGAGAGCTGCGAGACGGCGGGTGAGTTGGAAGACAACAAGGCTGTTCAGGATATGTGGAAACACTATGAGTACAGGCAGCATAAAAGGAGAAGATGTTTTATTAAAACATTATAGACACCATGAAAAGCTTTAAAAACCGATTAGTGTACATTACAGGAGGATCCAGCGGGATAGGTTATGCAGCTGCTGAGGCTTTCCTGAAAGAAGGGGCTTCTGTTCTGCTCATTGCCAGGGATCAGGGCAAGCTTGAGAAAGCTGGAAAATCACTATTAATCAGTACCGGCAGAGATTCGGACAGTATAGCTACGGCATCAGTTGATATCTCCGAATTTAAAAGAGTTACGGAGGTCCTTGAAGACAGGATGAACTCAATTGGTATTCCGGATATTCTTATAAATGGTGCCGGTATGGCATACCCCGATTACTTTGATAGAATTCCACATGAAATATTTGTAAAAACAATTAATATAAATCTTATTGGAACCTGGAATGTTATCTCGGTAGTTGTTCCCCGTATGAAAGAGCGGGGCGGGCATCTTGTAAACATTTCTTCAGTAGAAGGGTATGTGGGGACTTTCGGATATGCTGCATACAGTGCTTCAAAATTCGGCATAATCGGGTTCTCTGAGGTATTGAAGGGGGAGCTTAAACCCTATAGTATAGATGTCTCAGTTTTGTGCCCTCCTGATACTGACACTCCACAGCTAAAAGAGGAGGACCGGACCAAACCCCCGGAGACCAGAGCAATTTCCGGGAATGTTAAGATCATGCAGCCTGGTGAGGTTGCGGCATACCTGTTAAAGGGAATACGGAGGAGAAAGTTTATGATTCTTCCGGGATTCATGAATAAGATAACCTATATCATCAAAAGAATGGCTCCATGGCTGGTGTTCATGATTATGGATGGTGATATCAAACGAGTTCAGAAAGATAAACATAAGGAGTAGATATGAGCAGCAAAGAGGGTATTTTTAAAAAGTGTTACGATTTCAAAGAAGCAGAAGCAGCCCGGAACCAGGGGGTTTACCCCTTTTTCAAGCCTATAGGAAAGAATGCAGGTACAAAGGTCCTGATAGAAGGCCGGGAATTGATAATGGCAGGCTCCAACAACTACCTGGGACTTGCAGGTGATAAAAGAATGATAGATGCCAGCATTCAGGCGGTGAAGGATTATGGGACCAGTTGTTCCGGTTCCCGTTTTATGAATGGTACTTTGACCCTTCATGAAGAACTGGAAGAACAGCTTGCGGACTTTGTAGGAAAAGATGAAGCTCTCTGCTTCACCACCGGTTATCAGACAAATCTTGGAGCCATTTCAACCATGGCGGGCAGGGGAGATCATATCATAACCGATAAATATAACCATGCATCAATTATGGATGGGATTTTTCTGACATCCGGAATAAACAAATCGGTTCAAGTCCATCGGTACAGGCACAACAACTTTGAAGATCTTGAAAAGATTTTGAGTTCTCTCCCTCTGGAAGCTTCGAAACTTATAGTCACAGACGGTGTTTTCAGCATGGAAGGAGACATTGTTGATCTCCCGAAAATGAAGAAACTTGCTGAAAAATACAATACAGGTCTGTATCTCGATGAGGCACATGCTTTGGGTGTTCTGGGAGAAACCGGAAGGGGTACTACCGAACATTATAAAGATACGGAACTTGCAGATATCATTATGTGTACCTTTTCCAAATCCTTCGGGTCCATTGGAGGATTTGTGGCAGGAGATTCTAAAGTTATCGATTACATCAAACATTTTGCAAGGCCCCTGATATTCAGTGCAAGTATGCCTCCCGGAAACCTTGCAGCGGCAAGAACCGCTCTTGAAATAATAAAAGCGGAACCGGAAAGGATTACGCGCCTCCAGGAGATCGGCAGAAAAATGGTAAAGGGTTTTTCTGATCTGGGATTTGACACCGGGACATCAGTTACTCCAATCGTTCCTCTTGTTATCGGTGATAACGAAAAGACCTTTCTATTCTGGAAAAATCTTTTTGACCGCGGGGTATATGTAAATCCGGTAATAACCCCAGCAGTACCCCCAAACAGGGCAATGATCAGAACGAGCTACATGGCAACTCATACCGATGAGGAGCTTAACCGGATCCTTGAGATAGCAGGGGAAGAGGGAAGAAAACTGGGAATAATAGATTAGGTATCCCGTTTATAAACGACCTCATAGTGTATACCGAGTTCAGTTAACTGGTCTTCTATCTTGTTTTCAAGACGGAGATCGTTAACTGAACTGCCTATATTCATTTCCAGTTTGCCTTTGTAACTGAAAATAGCGGTGTTCCTTCCGGGAACCGGTGAGTTGCAGGGAATTATATCAAACGATTCTATATGTTTTTCCAATGCAGGAGGAAGTTTGATGTCCCCCAGATTCGAGAGTACTCCGGAGTACAGGCTTCTTGCAAAGATGTGGTAAAAGAGTTTAAATAACAACTTTTTCAAGACTCTTGGTAGAAAACGAAAAAAAGGGTTGTTTTCAGCACGTAAATTCCGTGCTATTTGATGTTCCACCGAATGTGAATGACGTTCATGACGAATCTGTTCGGCAATGGAATGGACTATCTCAGAGAAATTCAGAGCCTTGTCCTTAATATGGAACACTGGTGAGTAGATATATGAGAAATTACGGAGCGTTTTTGTTGGATAATACTTTCGCAAGTTAACCGGTATTTGTATTCGCAATGGCAGTGTTGAGTTTACTTTGTTTGAAGCTCTATCTTCAAGGTAAAGTTCTTGCAGAGCAGCAGTGTATATTCCGGCTACATAAACATTCAGGGTAACATTCATTGATCGAGCCAAAGTTCTGACTTCTTCCAGATCCATTAAAAAACGTGTCGAGTAGTATTTCTCAACAGGAATCATCTCTCCGGTGGGGATATAAGCCTTTGATTGAAGTTTCTGCGGAGGTCCTTTTTTGTTAAAAGTATTCCTGAAGCCACACTCCCATTCTTCATTGGAAGCAGGGCTTTCCTCTGTTTTGATCAACGGGAAATCTTCTATGCTGACACCTTCAAGTTCAAAGTACTTTGCAACAATAGAGAGAAGAAAAACCAGAGTACCGTATCCGTCAGAAAGAATATGGGATAATTCCAGGGCTATTGTTTTTCCCTTTGTTTTAAGTTTAAACGGGAAATTGCCGGCCTCAAAGTTTATATATCGATTTGTCCATCTTGAATCATCTTCAATTACAGGGACATCATCTGTATGTTCAAAGTAATAGCCAAAAAAGTGTTTTCTTAAATATACCTGAAAAAAGGGGAACCGTTTAAGTCTATCCCGCATTGCCTGCTCAAGCCGGTTCTTATTTACCGGCCTATCCAGATTCAATGCTATCCTGGATATGGTGGTTTCCTTCAGGGAATTAATTGCAACAAAAATTTGAGCTGCATTATCAACTTCAAAGAACTTTGGGATTATGTCACTCATCATTATTCCTCATTTTACGGTTTTTTTTGTTTAGCAGCGGAGGGAGTAGAAGCAAGGTGGCAAGCATTGCTGTGGTTAAGGTGAAAACTATCAATAGTCCGAAGTAGCGTATCGGTTGAAACTGTGCCAGAGTAAGGAACAAAAGTCCTGAAACAATTGAGACCGTTGTGAGTATTATCGGCCTCCCCGCATGGATAAGTGTTTCATAAACAGCTTTTTCACTGTTATCCGGATAACGTTCCTCATTGAGGTGGTGACGCAGAAGAAAATGAATTGAATCGTCTACTCCGACTCCGACACTTATGCACGAAACCATGATCGTTGTCATATCAAGCGGAACCCTGAAGATTACCATGAAGATAAGACTGGAAAAGATGCCCATAACAAGAGGAATTAATGCAAGTATGCTCTGTCTAACGGATTTAAATGCCAGAAAAGCAACGATACCGATAGCTATAAGCGCTCCAAGGGTGGAAACGAGAAAATCACGTCTCATCTGATGGGAAAGATCAAGGAATGCAAAACTCATGGCGCTTACCTGCCATTCCATAGTTCCTGGAGTGTTATCTGAAAGAATAGAGGTCAGGCGGCTTTTGAGCTCTGCTGTATCCTTTTCATCGATAGGCTGTTTTTTATCATTGTTGTAGACTTTTATGGTTGTTGTCAGACGGGTAAAATCTTTGTCCACGTAAAAATAAGCCTGATCCCCTTCAGCTGTATGGAATAATCTTGCTACAAGAAGATTAAGCCCTCGTGAGGATAAGAACCCCTCCTTCCCGCTCATCACTTTCCCTGCATAATTGAGGTAAGATGGGTAGGAGAAAAGAAAAGAAACGTTATCCAGTTTTCTAATCTTTTTTTCGATGTTCAGGATAGAATTAAGAGCTTCGGGATTCAGAAAGAATCCTTTTCTGTTGGTTTTGGGAGAAAAGGTAATACTTATTTCTTCAAGACCTCCCATTTTTTCAAGTATGAAGTGATTTCCCTTAATAATATCAGAATTCGGTGGATAGTACTTGAAGGGGTTTGTATTAAAAACTATACGGGGATAAATAAGAAGAAACCCGGTAAATATTAAAGCTATTATAATAAATGCTGCGTATTTTTTTCGGATAATCCGCGGTCCAATGAAATGTATTAATCTTGAAAGAAAATCGGATGAAAGTTCATTGAGTTTCTTCTGTTCGGGAACTCTCTGGAGCTGCAAAAAAGCAGGCAGGAGGGTTAAGGAAAGCAGCGCTGTAAAAAATATACCGAAAGCCGTAGCTATGGCAAATTCTCTTGTCTGCTGTATGGAAGCAAGTAAAAGACTTAAAAGACCTATTATTGTAGTAATGGATGCCAGGACAACCGTTGGGCTGACACCTGTTACAGACGTAATAATGGCATTTTGTTTATCCAGGTTTTTATTACTTCTGAGGAATGAGTAGTACGCATTAAGGACATGGATGCTGTATGAGCTTCCGAGAGTAAGTATAAGCGGAGGGGTTACTATACTTACCATGGTAAGTTTAAATCCCAAAGCTGCCATTCCTCCGAGGGCAAAGATTGTTCCGCTTATAATAAGGAGAATTGGAATAAAAACAGCCCTTTTCGACCGAAATCCGAGGTAATAGCTTAATAAAATAACAGCTATCACCAAAATAAGAAGCTTATTGAAGTCTTTAGTAAGAAAACGCTCGGTTTCAGCAGAAAATGGAGCGGTTCCGGTAACGGTTACCGTAACCTCCTCTTTTAAAGGTCTTAAAAGTTCTGTAACACGATCCATCATATCAAGGTAGTCCATTCCTTTTCTGACAAGAAAATAAACGAGCAGCACATCCCTGTTTTCAGAGGTAATAAGCCCGGTGGCAAAGGGATCTTCGGTAAGTCTCTTTTTGAAAACTGCAGCTTCTTCGGGATTT
>QNBL01000062.1 GCA_003641695.1 Spirochaetota bacterium | reverse complement strand
TCCCTTCTTCCTGAAACACAATTGAGTCTTCGACAAAATCAAAGTTGTTGATTATTGATTCGATGGCTTCAGGATATATATTCTCACCGCTGGCACCGAGAATCATTGTTTTCACCCGGCCCTTTATGTACAGATACCCATTCCTGTCAACCATTCCAAGATCTCCTGTGTGAAACCAGCCCTCTTCGGTAAGAACCTCTGCAGTTTTTTCCGGGTCTTTGTAGTACCCCTTCATAACATTCGGACCTCTGTAAAGTATTTCTCCCTCACCGGTATCCGGATTAGGATTGTTTATCCTGATCTCTCCTCCGGGAATAACAGGGCCGGTTGACCTGAAACGGGTACGTTTGGCATTGGTCCCGGCAATCAATGGTGATGTCTCAGTCAGTCCGTAGCCTATTGCATAAGGGAACTTTGCATCCATTAAAAACCGTTCAACGTCTTCTGCAAGAGCCGCACCGCCGATGCCGAAAAAGTAAAGTCTTCCTCCGAAGGTCCGGTAAAGCTTTTTCCCCGCCATACGGGCGATAAGTTTACGGGTGGGTTTGAAATGGTACAGGGTCCGCAGCAGTTTGTTCTTTTCTATTGCCGGAAGTACACTTTGCCTGACAATCTTTTCTATTAAAAGAGGTACCGAGAGCATAATTCCGGGTCTAACCTTTTTCAAGGCTGGAAGAAGAACACTGACAGAAGGAGGTTTGCTCAGATAGAAGATTGTAGCCCCATTGTAGATTGGTACAAGAAAACCTATCGTTCCTTCATAGGTGTGGGAAAGGGGAAGAACAGACAGTAGATGATCTCCCTCTTTAATGTTTGGAATGGTGCTTGAGGCAACAACATTTGAGCAGATGTTTTTATGGGACAGTACAACTCCCTTTGAGTGCCCGGTTGTTCCGGCAGTATAGATTATGGCTGCGGTATCATCTTCGAAAACTTCAGGTTTTGTAAAGGCCGTACTGCCCATGGTAAACTCCGCCGATGCGGAATTGAGATTTTCCCGTTTTGTTCCCTCAGGTATAAGGGCAAATTCATTTATACGGATAAAAATCCGTTTTCCCCCTTTGTTCAGTGCTTCAACCTTGGGGTAAAGTTTGTCGCAAACGAATACCACTCTGGAATCGGAATGATCAAGAATATTTTTAACCTCCATGGCATGGAAGTCCGGTAGAATCGGTACTATTATTGCTCCTGTAAGGGAAATACCAAAGTAGACCACTCCCCAGTTGGGCATGTTATTTGAAAAAATGGCAACCCTGTCACCCTTTTTAACCCCAAGAGAATAAAGATTTGCAGCAATCTGCTCGGCTTTCTCTGCGAGTTGACTGTAGGTAAGCGGTACTCCGTCGGAAAAAGAAAGTGCGGGAGTATCGGTGTATTTTCCGCTGGCGAACTGTAAGAGTTCTGGTAAGGTTCGGGTTTTAAAATCTTTCATGGTTTCCTCCGTTTCTTTATTATAGCATTAAACCCAGTCTTTAAAAAAGTTAAAACTGGTTATATCTTTCTCTTCAGGATAAGCATTTATAAGATCCAGACATTCCGAAGTTCCGAAAACAGCAGGGATGGACATCACCTTTCTGCCGTAGAGGAATGTTATCCCCTCATGCTTATCCTTTTTTACCATAAATGCAACACCGTGGCTATCGGTGATTTCCCCCTCTGTTTTTATCTCCGCCCTTGTTACCAGTACGTGCGGTCTGCCGTAACGGTAGATTTCGGTATCCAGGGGATTGAACATGACAAGATCCTCCAGTGCTGGTTTTTCAAGTTCTACCCATCCCTGAATGCAGCTGACTCCGATTTTAGCCAGTTCCCGGGCTGCAAAGGAATTGCTAACCGGAAGAGGGTAGGCTGCTGTAACGTACAGATCAGGATACTGCTTGAGAATATTGATCTGGTACAGTGACCGTGCACGGAATCTTCTCATACCATTGGAATAAGCAGTATCGATCAGGTTTTTTATATCATCAAGACTGCCTTCGGGGGTAAAAACCGGGAGGAATATCTCATCACTGCAGGTATCTTGGTGAAATATACTTACCGATTTTAAATCATCCGGATTCATTACCGGAATCCTGTTGTTCCTTTCATGTATCATCAGGGTTTTTTTAGTTCCCGGGTGAGCAGTGCTTTTATCTTCCGCTTTACGGGTGGAATAATGATACTGCATGTAGGCGGTGATATTTCTGCGGGATTTGTCTGGTCTCAGGTCAGTTTCAAGTCTCTCTGCTGTTTGTTCCCAGAAGTCCCTTCTAATTTTTTTAAGGACCCCTGAAGGAATAAAAAGATCTCCCTCTATGGAAACTTCAATGATACCTGCTTTGATCCTTTCATCCCGTGTAGCAGTGAAAAACGAAACAACAGTGTCTGGGGCAAGACGGTGTTTTTCAGCGGTATCGAAGATGGCTGTGCGGATGAAGGGTTCCGCATCTGGGAAATCAGAATATCCGACAACAATCCCTTTCCGGGAAATTTTAACTTTCAAATTGAATATTCTTAAAGCAGGTAAAAACGGAATTTCTTCAGGATTAACTGAGAGCTTTCGGGGTGTCTGCCCAACCTTGAAAACCAGGCTTCCCGGGGAGAGGGTTTCTTTTATCGAGTCCCTGCTTAAAAGGATTGTGATATGCTCGTTCCGCCGGGCTCTCTCGACAGTTCTTTTACCTGCCTTCATGGCGGTAACAGTAATCCTGGGGCCTTCATCTGCTGACCGCGGCTGAATCCTCAGACGGTCCCCGATCTTTATCTCTCTGGAAACTTTTACCGTAATCCCTTTGCCGGATATATCCGTAAGTTCACCGCACAACTGTCCTGAAACTCCTATGGACGTATGGTCAACCACCGTCTTGAGACTTTCATTCGTATAGAATCCGCTGGACCATTTCCTCCCTGCTGAGCCTGCTAGAATGGTTTTTGCTTTTCCCATGAGCTCCTTTTCCGTTCCTTCTGCAGCGTCAAGAATCATCCGGTAAGCGGTAACAGTTCTCCCAACGTAATCTGCGTTCTTGAGCCTTCCCTCGATCTTTAAAGATGCGACACCTGTTTCTTTCAGTTCTGGAATCATATCAAGGGTGTAAAGATCTCTGGTTGAGAAAAAAAAGCCGTTCCCCTCTGATTTGCTGTAGTATCTGCGCCTGCAGGGCTGCTTGCACTTGCCCCGGTTTCCGCTCCAGCCGCCGATCCAGGAAGAAAACAGACAGTTCCCGGAAAGGGAGCAGCATAAAGCTCCGTGAATAAATACCTCGAGTTCAAGAGGTGAAACTTCGGCGATCATTGCAAGTTCATCGATGGTAACCTGACGTTCCAGGATTACTCTGTCGATCCCCATACTTTCAGCCAGTTTGACGCCTTCGCTGTTGTGTATTCCCATCTGGGTGGAAGCATGCAGGGAAATCTCGGGAAAAAAGGTTTTTATAAGATGAACGACCCCAATATCCTGAACGATGACCGCATCGACGGCAAGTCTGGAAATCTCTTCAAGATTCCGGTAGATCGCTTCCAGTTCCCGTTCCTTTACCAGGGTATTAAGGGTAAGATAGATTTTCTTTTTGTGCTTCCGCGCATAGTATGAGAGCTTTGACATCTGATCCAGGGTAAAGTTATCCGATTTTTCTCTGGCATTGAACTTTGAAAGCCCTGCATAAACTGCGTCCGCACCGCTTTCAAATGCTGCCAATGCACATTCCAGGTTTCCCGCAGGAGCAAGAAGTTCAGGTAGTTTTTCTCTTATCATCTAAACATCCTTGTCGATTCCGTATTGCTGGAAGAGATACATGATTGACTTTTGTGGACCTTCGAAAGTAAGCTGCACTCCCTTTTTCTTTAAAGCTGCAAAAAGATTGAGAAGAACTGCTACACTTTCATTATCTATTTCTTTTACCTTTGAGAGGTCAACAGAGATGGTCTTTACCCCCTTCTTTGCCGCAACCAGGATGGCCTGCTTTAGATAATCCATATTTTTTACACTGAGTATACCTCTGATATAAAAAAAGCCGGGTCTTGTATCATCAAAGACAATACAGAAGGAGGTCTTCTTTTTTACTTTCTCAGTTTTACCCTTCTTGGCTTCTAAAATTGTTTCAAGCATATCGTCTGTATCTCTGAGCCTCTGTACAAGTCCCTGGATGAGTTCCATGAACCAGCCCGGTACATTGTAGGTATTACGGTAAAACTCCCGTGTATCAATGACATGGACTATTCCCGGTTTGTCTGCAACAACGGTTGCTGAGCGCGGGCCCTCCTTGATAAGAGCCATCTCTCCGATTACATCCCCGCTTTCAGCCCTGGCAAGATTGACAACATCCTTTGCCGTATTTCTGAAAATGGAAAAAGAACCGGATTTAACCACGTACATGGCTGAGTCTGCGTCCCCCTGTTTTATCAGTACTTCGCCTTTTTCCACCCTTCTGACAGGGGTATGGGTGGTGGTAAGAATATCCTGAATTCCTTTTATTGAGAGTACCTTATCCCTGATAAGCTGCACGTTCTCAATTTGGATTTTACCTGTGGATACATCTTTGTCCTGTGATAACCCGTAGAGATAATTTATTCCTGCCTGGTCTATGTCAATAACATCAGAGAAATCGAGAATTATGGAACCATCGGTTTTGAGTTTTATCTCCCGTATCCTGGCCTTTAAAGGTTCTATGGATTTACTGGTGAGGAGACCTTTTAGGTAGAGCCGGGAAGGGGATTCTCTGTCATTGTAATTAAGCGAAAAAGTTTCTGCTTCGGTACGCTTGATGCTTTTATCGTCAAGTATGCTGCTCTCTTTTGATATATAACTGCCCAGAATCTCTGTCGTTCTTCTAATTCTTCTTACAAGGACTTTTGCCAGACTGACTGCCCAGGTGGAGAGTCCCAAATTCTCATCTTTAAGGATATCGGCGTCTATCACTGTTGCTGTTACCGAGGTACTTGCCGCTACTGTTGCCGAGCGGGGTATTCCGGTGAGAAAAGACATCTCTCCAATATAGCTTCCCGATCCAAGTTCGGTCAGAGGAATAAGAGTATCTTCTTTTTTTATCATAACCTTAACCGATCCAGTACGGAGAATATACATCTCCCTTGTGGTTTCCCCGGCTTTGAAAATGATTTCACCTTCATTGAATCTGGCAATTTTCCCTTTTCCCATACTGTGACCTCCACACCACTTATAGTATACTACAATGCAAGAAAAATTATGAATACCGAAAAAATTGGAAAACGGTATTCATGGGGATAGTATTTTATTTTTAGGCAGATCAAAAATAGATTTGACATTTTTTTCTGCCGAACTTATAGTTACCCGCACAAGAAGAATTCGGGGAAGGATTACAGCTTCCAGGCCGCGGATTGAGGGTTTGCAAATGAAATTTTCAACATCGGTTGTGAATAAATTAAAATATTATGTATATCTTTACTCTGGCCCGGTATCCAAAAAGATATTCTATGTGGGAAAGGGAAAAGTGAATAGGGTATTCTCACCTCTCGAAGATACAAAGGACAGTGCCAAGGTGGAATATATAAACAAACTTCGTGCCCAGGGGCTTGAACCGGATATTGAAATTCTCATTCACGGCCGTATGAGCCTTTCCCCGCTTGTTTCTGCATACGAAAAACAAAAGATAAATATCAATGTCCCGGCAATATTGATAAGAATAAGGCAGGCCAAACATTCAGTATACGTAATGATGAAGACCCTGAAGGACGGTATGAATTTATAGGAAACCTTGCGCCCCCCGAAATCAGGAAAAAATACAAATACAAATCTGTGGATCATTACTTTGAAAGAGGCAATTCCAATCCTGTTATGTATGTTAATATATAGAAAAAATGCGGAAGAGTAATACTGCTCCCGGACTGCCCCTCTTTTCCAGGGGAATCATTCCCGCCATTTTAAAAGAATGAGGTCCCTGTTCCCCCGGAGGTTCTGCTCTCCGGAAACGGTAAACGAGGAATCACCCGTCATATATATCCCGTCTTCAGCGGTGCATACACTCCCTGAAAAGTCAAAGCCCCCCGTTCCGTATTGTCTTATAACAAGCTTTTTCCCTTCCGTGCTGTATTCCGCAAGAAAAGCATCCAGATATCCCTGCTTCCCCATTTCCCCGAGATTCCCGTTGGTGAATCCGGCCACATAGAGAATGGAGTTTCCGGCGGCTATCCCGGTAGCGGTATCCTTTCCGACTGTACCTATGATAACGGTCCACCCCTTATCTCCTCCGGCAGTATACATGCTTAAAAACCCGTCATCATATTTATAGTGTCTTTTCCCGTCTAGATTCCCGCCGGTCCTTCCTGCAACATAAATATTGCCTGATACAGCGATGACACCGTTACCTTCATCATTGTACGGAGTCCCCCACTGCCGGGCCCACTGTTCCTTGCCGTCAAAGCTGTATTTTACAAGAACTATATCGTCATAACCGAAAGCTTTTTTACCCGCAAGAGCTCCCATGCTAAATCCGGTAACATAAAGCCCGGTCTCATCGGCGGCTATCCGGTTTCCCCATTCTGACTCCTCTGTCCCCTTCAAAACAGTCCATTTCTTTTCACCCTCTGTACCGAAGCAGGAAAGAAAGATATCCGCTTTTCCTGAGCGGGAATTCCCATCCAGAGCACCTCTCGTAAAACCGGTTACATAGACATTCGAAGCAGCCGTATACACAGCCCTTCCTTTATCCTCTTCCTCTGTCCCCCATTGTTTTGTCCAGATCATGTTTCCGTTAAAGTCGAATTTGGACAGAAAGATATCAAATCCTCCGTTGTCCTGACCTCCATACATTGGGCCTTCCGCAAATCCGGTTACATAAAGACCCGTACTGTCAGCAGATATACCCTCCGCGGAATCACGTCCGGGAGTACCCCATTGCCGGCACCATACCATATTACCGTCAGCATCATACCGGATCAGGAAAGCATCCCACTTTCCGGATGTTTTGCAGCCAGGCAGTTCGCCGAGTGTTACTCCGGCTATGTATACCCCGTCATTCAAATATATAATATCATTTCCAATATCATTCTTGTCTGAACCGAAGTGAACATTAACGGAGAGAGGCTTCTGGGCTTCCCTCTTATACCCGCTCCCCATGGCGAAAGAGGGGCGTATAATAACAGCGCATAAAATAAAACCCGCTATAACTCTGATCATTCTTCGTCTCCTCCGTCAATTGCTGCATCAATCCATTCTCCGCAGGCATCCGTCTTTTCAGCCGGCGGTTTCTCCGCATAAGCCCTGAATTTGCTCTCGGCAGTCACAGGCCAGTTGCAGTCAAGATCTGCCAGATACGCCTTGATTGCCTCTGCAGCTCCTGCTCCCCATACTCCGGCACTCTTTATCACTATACCCCTGGAAAAATGCCGGATAAGAAAATAGAGTTCACCACTGGAATTTCTAGGCAGACTGCCCTTTCGGGCAGCATAAAAATCAATCATATCCGAAACAAAGCTTGCGGGATTCTCCAGCTGTGCATAGTCTCCAGTCCTGGAATACTCTTGAATCTCCCAGGATTCATACGAGTCGGGAAAAAATACACACTGCTTGAGAGCCGTTTTAACAGCTTCTACCGGACTTACTGCTTTAACCTCACAAATTATCTCGGTTTCCGACATACGCACAGTCCCATGAGTGTGCGAAATAATATAGGTATGCATACCCGCTCCCCTATCCGCAGATTGACCGGAAACTGCCTCGGGAAAAGCGGCAGCACCGATCATAATGAATATGATAAAATACTTTGACATCATCTAAAATATATCCCGGAAATATAAAATTTAAAAGTCTTTAGAGCCTCTTTAAAAAAACAAAGAGAACTTGATTTAATAACAGAGATTCTTGGCGGTTCCCGGATACTTTCAGGTAGTTATTACGGAATTCAAGATTGTTAAGGACTTCCTCATGGATAAACACAGACTCTTTCCATGAGAACTTTCCCGGCCAAACCCTTTTTCAAACCAGGAACGAACAGGGATCTTATCCTCTACATTCGAACCCCGGTAAATTACTGAAGAAACTTATTTTCATTTACCGGAATCCGAAGCCGCAGCATGGATCAGATAAATAGACAGAAAGTTGAAATACTCCCGAGGAAAGCCGCTTGTTTTTGAATCCAATGTATTGTTGGTTCGTTGCAGAGATTCTATGTGCCTGATTTTGAAAGAGGCTCTTGTAATATTCAATTACTGACTGTATTATACTCAAAACCATCAGGGAGGGGAAACATGTACGACGTAATAATAATTGGCGCCGGCCCCGGCGGATATGTGGCAGCTGAGAGAGCAGGTGCAAAAGGGAAAACAGTACTTTTGATAGAAAAAGAGTACATTGGAGGAGTCTGCCTGAATGTCGGATGTATCCCCACCAAGACTCTTTTAAACTCAGCCAAGCATTATAATTATGCTGTCGCTTCAGGAATGTTCGGTATCCATACAAAGGAGGCAGAGTTTAACCTTTCCGAGGCGCAGGACTGGAAAAAGAAAGTTGTCGATACCAATGTAAAAGGCATTGTCTCTCTTATGAAAAAGTACGGAGTGGAAGTAGTCCGGGGCGAAGCCTTTATTACAGATAAACACAGTGTACTGGTAGGGGATACGA
This sequence comes from Spirochaetota bacterium, assembly GCA_003641695.1. GTDB lineage: Bacteria > Spirochaetota > Spirochaetia > B11-G9 > B11-G9 > B11-G9. The sequence continues at coordinate 1,569 of QNBL01000062.1, read as the reverse complement.
CATATTCCGGAGAGAATATCATTATTGCTACAGGTTCTTCCTCCTTCATTCCTCCTATTCCCGGTATAGACTCAAAATACGTTGTAACCAGCACAGAATTGCTGGCAATAGAAGAACTTCCCTCCTCGTTAACAGTAATCGGGGGCGGAGTAATAGGACTGGAGTTTGCTTCGTTCTTTTCCATGCTCGGAATAGAGGTACACGTCGTAGAGATGCTCGATGAAATTGTCCCGTTTATGGAACCGGATTTTGCAAAAACAATGAGACGGGCCTTGAAAAAGGTGAAGTTCCATTTGTCTTCAAAGGTAGAGTCTATTGATGGAAAAAAGATTAACTATGTACGGAAGGGGAAGATGGAAAGCCTGGAATCGGATCTTGTTCTTATATCGGTAGGCAGGAAACCGAATGTATCCGGATTGGGTTGTGAGGAACTCGGCATAAAAATGAAACGGACCGGGCTGATTGTAAACGACAGAATGGAAACAAATATTCCCGGGATCTATGCCATAGGAGATGTTATCGGCAAATCGCTTTTTGCCCATTCAGCTTCCCGTATGGCGGAAGTTGCCGTAAATGCACTATGCGGTATTGAAGACCGTATAAACTACGATGCAGTTCCCTGGGCCATATATACCTATCCTGAGGTAGCTTCATGCGGATTGACCGAAGAAGCGGCCAGGGAGAGGGGGTATGAGGTTGTCTCTGCAACTTCACTTATGCGAATAAGTGCACGGTACTACGCAGAATACGGTACTATGCCCGGTTTATGTAAGGTTGTTGCTGATAAAACGAGTGACAGGATTCTGGGTATTCATCTCCTGGGTTCCCCCAGTTCCGAGATGATCTACGGAGCAGCTCTTATGATCCAGAACGGAATGACTCTTGAAAATTTAAAGACAACCATTTTCCCGCATCCAAGTGTATCGGAAGTAATAAGGGAAACGGTTCTGTCCATATGTGAAAAGAAAGAAAAAGAGGGGCATTAACAAGAGGGGCGGACGGTTTTTCAGGTATTTCATTACCCGTATATATTTCTATCATGGAAAATTATCGGGGACAACAGAGTAACGATAATTGTTCAGTTTTTATTGCCTCCGGAAGAGGTTATGAGTATTTTGGATAGGTAGGGAGGATAGGCATAATGGCAAAACAACTACCGAAATCTTTTTTTGAACTGATTGAAGTTTCCGATAAACCGGTCCTTGTCGATTTCTATGCTGACTGGTGCGGTCCCTGTAAGATGGTATCCCCGGCTATAAAGCGGGTTGCTGAGAATTTCAAAGGGCGAATCATTACCATTAAGATAAACGTTGATATGAAACAGCACATTGCAGCAAGGTATCAGATCCAGAGTATTCCCACCATAATGATGTTTTTTAAAGGGAAAGATATAATGAGACTTACCGGAGCATACCCGTACGAAGCCATTAAAGCAGAAGTTGAAAAAAGTCTGACTCATGCAGGAAAATAGTATCGATTGGCTGAAAAGTCTTTCCCCCGACAGGCAGCTGAGTGTTTTTAAGGAGTTGAGCAGGTTTTTGTCGGCCAATGAGCTGAAAAAGGTAATGG
>QNBL01000061.1 GCA_003641695.1 Spirochaetota bacterium | reverse complement strand
CGATAAAGCTTTTTTCCCTCCCCTCTGCCGGATCGTATCTCAGTGCTATCTGATGTTCTGAAATTTCCCCTTTGAAAGTTGCAGTCATCCCCAGGGAGTCGGTGGATGCTTCGGAAAGATTCAGAAATGAGTAACTGCCCATTCCTATATCGGTGTTTCCTATCCTTACTTCCTGCAAAAAGGCATCTTCCGCCTCTGCGCTGTATCCGAAAAGAATGGTGTTGAGATCGTAGTTGTCAATTATGGATGTCTCAAAAAAAAACTTGTTGGCAAGCCACAGGGAGATCAGAAGATCTTCACTCTGCTCAAAGATTAAACCATCGGTAAATCCAGGGAACTGTGCTTTATCAACACCTGAATTGTCAGAGTTCCAGGAGATGCCCAATCCCCCTGAAAGGGAAGACTGCCAGAAGCCGGACAGGAAAAGATCAACGTTCTCGTCACCTATCTGATATGAGAAGATAGAGAGAGGTACTTCCTCATCCGGCAGCGGGATCTGCTGAGCTGGAGATAATTGTACAAAACCAATGGTAAGGCTCAAGAAAAAACAAAAATAGATGCTTTTTTTCATTTTATATTTGCGGTTTCTCCTGTTATGTATATAATATCACATGACGATGGTAAATAAAATGAATAACGAAGAAGAAAAAGCAACCCTTTTTATTTCCAGGCTGTTGTCGAATCCAAGTTTAAACTATTTAAGTCCTCTTCAGAAAGAGGATCAGATTGTATCTTTTCTTGAACTTAATTCAGAACAGCTCTACGCAACACTGTCATCTCCGGCTTTTTTCCCGGGAAAGCCCTGGCCTGAAATTATTTCCATCCTGGAAACAAGATTACGTTCTGTAATAAACAGTATGGTTGATGAAGGTTTGAAGAGATTCCTGTTTGAGAAGATAGACTTCAGCTTTCTTTCCGGTTATGGTAAAAGCCCGGGCCAGAGTGAAATGCTGATCAAAAGTATGTATACCTTCATTCTTAAATCACTAAAGACCTTTGACGGAAGAAAAGACTTTGGCGGAAGCTACAATGCACTTCTGTGCAAATTACCTTCCCGCTATATAAATGCGGTTTTCGGGGCTCAATCGTACATCCATTTTGAGCTTACCAAGGTGCAGCGTCTGAAGATGAGTAAGGAAGAGATAACTAACATGATCAGGGCTACACTGCTGCTACGGCCTGTCGTGCATATTTATTCAGAAAGTGTTCACGACAGATCAACAGGGCTTATAACCAAACAGTATTCGGATAAAGTCAAGGCTTCTATAAAAAAAGATCTTCCCCTGGTTCCTGAGGTGCTTCTTTCAAGTGCGGTTGACAGTAATCTCTCCTTTGAGAAATACAAGTTTATCCCGACTACCGGGAGGTTGACATCAATATTCAACAACATGGCCCGTACCATCCGTCCGAACATGAAGATTGACAGGGGAGCTTCAAGTCCCGAGAAAAGCTGGTTAAGCGTCGGCAGGCGTAACTACAAGTATTATGGCTGGGATATAAAGATGCTTGATGAGCTTTACAGATTTTCTCTGGAAAACGGCTGGTAGGAGGAACCCAATGGAGAAACTAAAAAATTTTTTTGAATCCTTTATCGTAATTGCAATTCTGCTTGTACTTGTTCAGACGTTCCTGGAGGATTTTGCCGTTCTTGCAGGATGGAACTGGGATATCCGGCGTAATTTTATTATCACAGGATTTATTTTTGATTCACTATTCACCATAGAGTTTCTTGTCCGCTATTTTTCTGCTTTGGGAAAAGGACAGGCTGGAAAGTATTTTCTGGAAGGACGAGGGTGGATCGACTTTCTTGCATCCATTCCTCTGCTCCTTTTAAACAGCGGACCGGCGTTTCTCTCCCTTCTTATGGGCGGAGGAGTTGTTTTCGGTCTGGGAAGCATGCTGAACATATTAAAGATTGTCAAAGCAATACGCATAGCCCGTGTACTCAGACTCCTGAGAATACTCAAGATATTCCGGAGAATAAAATATACCGGTTCAGTTATGGCTCAGAGGCATATTACAAAGATCAATACCATAAGCATAACCGCTTTTGTAACTACCCTTTTTATATTCACTCTGGCAGGAGGTTATCTTTCACTCCCCAACCCTGAAAGTACTGCCGCTGAGCGGTATGCAAATGAGATCAATACTTTTATTGGTTTATCAAACGTAGGGGGGATAAGCGCTGAGGAACAGGCTGCAGTATTTGGTGCTTTTGACAAAGATCTTTTAATCGTCAAGGATAAGGGACAGACCCTGTTTTCCCGTTTTGATAACCCGACGTACTCATTACTGTTTGGACCCGGAGATTTTGCTTATTTTGAGAAAGGGAGCTGGAGTTTTTTCTTTGATATAAGGAAGCTTTTAAGGATTCAGTCGGTGTACAATCTTCTGTTTTTTCTTGTAGTTATAGTTCTGGTTCTTTCATATCTGGTTTACTATAGTCCCCACTTTGCTCTAACGGTAACCGATCCTGTTCATGTCATGAGAAGGGGTTTTTCGGACAGTTCATATAATCTGGAGGTGGAGATCCCTGAAAAGTACCGGGATGATGATATCTATGTTCTTGCTGATTTATATAACAAAGAGTATCTCACTTTAAAGCAGAGAAGTTCGGCGGAACGCGGGGCGGGACCAACGATGAGCGACCTGTCTCTCGATGATATTCAGGATCTTCTGGAATAGAGTGCTTTCACACAGATTCTTCATCACCTTCGGGAAAAAGATACAGAGGTTCTGTTTTATAGGTCAATTTAATATTATAGGAAGTCTTTATATCTTTCTCGCTCTTCAGGGTCAGATCAAAAAAGTGATTCAACTCTTCGAATCCCTCTTTTTTTACCCTGAGTTCCATTGAGAAAAGCCTTTGTTCGTTTTCCTCTTCCGCAGGAACCGGCCGTGGCATAAAGGAGAAATTTCCCCGGGTACTCTTTACCACAAGATAGGGATTTTCCCAGGTATTGTCTATCATCCTTACAGGTTCACTCCCCATAAAGAGAGAAACCAGGACGTTATCCAGGGGTTCAAAGGATTTCCCGTTTAGTATTTGTCCCAGAATTGCCGGAAAATTAAAGAAAAAGGGAGCATCCTTAAGGATATCTTCTTTTGTGATTTTGTAGTACGGTCTTTGTATTTCGGTGATCTTTTTTATTCCTTCAGAAGCAATAGAGATGATGTCTGCTTCCAGCTGAATCTTTTTGTGATAGTCTTCTTCAAAGTGGATTAGTCCGCGTCCGGATATTATATATTCTGGCTTTATACGGTTGAGGACGTAACACACAACATCCATTTTGCACTGCAGACAATCCGCAATCTCAGATTTAACCCGTGATTTGTTTTCAAAAAGCTCATTTACCGTTTTTATTACGATATCTTCCATTAAATTGTGGACTTTCATCGCTTCCTCCTCGCAGGATACTTTAATAGTAGCAAAAAAGAGGAGAAAAATAAAACAGAATATTTTAAATTTTCAAAATTCATGTGCAGCATAGATATGCTCCCGGGTAAGTTTGTCTATGTGGGAGAGTTCTCTGATGATGGGTTTCATCTTTGACCGTATGTTCATTTTACTGTAAGGGCACTCCGTTTTTACCGTTGGGAGGTCTGTTTCCCTGTTCAGACGGTTTATAATGCTTTCCCGTACTTCGCACATGGGACGCATTATGGAAATCCTTCCGCCGAAAAAATCCTGTACAGGTTTCATGGTGGAAAACTCTCCCCTGAAACAGAGATTTATTAAAGAAGTTTCCACAATGTCGTCAAGGTGATGCCCAAGTACAATCCTGGAAGAACCAACTTCTTCAGCATACTCAAAGAGGATTCTTCTTCGGTTTCTTGAACAAAGGTAACAATTGAACTCCCCCTTGAAAGAATCAGGGAACTTATGGGCTCCTTTTATTAAAAAAGGAATTTCCAGAATCGAAAAAAATTTTTTGAGTTTTTGTTTTCCCTCTTCGTCTACGGGATCTTCTATCCAGTCAATCATTACTGCATAGAGTTTATAGTCAATTGGCAGCCACTTCTTTCTTATAGAAAGGGCAAGGGCGAGGGCAAGGGAGTCCTTACCCCCGGAGATTCCTATTACAACGGAGTCTCCTTCTCCAATCATGGAGTATCTGTTTATTCCTCTTCCTGTCTGCTTTATAAAACGGCGGATCCAGGGGGGGATTTTCCCCTCAGCGAGTTCATCGATGTGTATCAACCGAAAAAATCCTCGTAGTCCTCTGTTAGTTCAGTAAGTTCTCCGGGAATAAACAAACGTATCATCCTTAAAGATCCTGTAAACCCTTCTACAACCGAAGGGGTAAATACAGACTTTGAATCGGAAAACAGTTTTTCCCTGTTTCCCGCTGAAATTTTCATATCCACCTCGAATGAGATCTCCTCAGGGATATCAATGATAACAGACGCAGGCGGTACACTGAACCCGGCTCCCTTCGAAAGATACGAAGCAATCTTTTCAGAGAGTCCGTTACGGAAATGAAGATCGGTAAGTTTCCTGTGAAATGAATTGTCAGGGTTATAGGATAGCTCCATAACAGATTTATAGAAATCCCTTTTTATTACTCTGTCTATCAGACTAAAGGGGGGGTAGTCCCGTTTTGAGAGTATCCTGAAAAACTCATCGTCATCAATATTATAAAGATCTCCGGAGGTAATGACTCTATCTTCCAGCCCCATAAAGATTGCTTTTTTAATCATCGCTGTGGCTATTCGTACTGTCTTGTGCCAGTAGACAGCTTTGTACATAAGATACTTCGAGAAAAGAAGATTCTCCACTGCCATAATTGCTGAACTGTCCAACGCCGGACTGTCGGATGACACTTTAAGTTTTCTTATAATAAAGTCTGTATCCTGAATTCCATAGGGAACCCCGCAGAAAAATGCATCCCTGTTGAGATAATCAAGTTTGTCCGGATCAAGGGTTCCCGACAGCACCTTCCGGTAGAAATTTAATTCACTGTTCCCGCCGGTATCAATGTTTGTATCAATAATTGCTGCAACAGATTGAGGATCCACTTTAAGTACTTTTTTTAACTTGTCTGCAAAGGGGGAGGATGTTATTATCTCCGCGGATAACTCCTCATGGTCCCTTAAGGGAAGTTCTTTCAGGGAGTGGGCAAAGGGAAAGTGTCCGATGTCATGGAGGAGAGCAGCACATAAAAATGTTCTTACCCCCTCATCCGTAAAAAAATCTGCCTGCCGGGAAGTCAGAAAGGTTTCCATAATCTTTCTTGACAAATGGAAAACACCAAAACTGTGGTTCAGCCGTGTGTGTACAGCTCCCGGATATACATGAAAAGCAGGTCCCAGCTGCTTGATTCTTCCGAGCTTCTGAACGGGTTCCAGGGATATGATTTCCTTGAATCCACTGGAAAAGTATATGTTGTTCCAGAGGGGATCACGTATCGGAAGGGTAAACTCACTGTAAAGCCGGGACAAGATTGATGTCATTTTCCGGAATTCACTTTGGTGTAGTTTAAAAGTCCCCCTCCCAGGAGGATATCCACCTGTCTTCCGTCGAGGCTGTAGGATAATGGAATCTTTTTACCGTTACTCCTGTTTTCCATAATAACCGCGCCCCCCTCTTTCAGGGTTTTTGGAACATCAGGGATAGAGAGATCATCACCCTCGCTGACAGTATCGTAATCTTCAGGATTTGTAAAAGTAAAGGGTACTATACCGAAATTTATCAGGTTAGCCTTGTGAATTCTTGCAAAACTTTTGGTTATAACCGCTTTCACCCCCAGATACATGGGGGCAAGCGCTGCATGTTCTCTGGAAGAGCCTTGACCGTAGTTGTCTCCTCCTACAATAATTCCGCCGTTATATTTTACAGCTTTATCGTAAAAGTGTGGATCAACAGCTTCGAAAACATGTTTGGAGATTTCAGGAATATTTGACCTGAGAGGCAGGATCTTTGCTCCTGCAGGCATGATATGGTCGGTTGTAATGTTGTCCTCTGCCTTTATAAGAACTTTAGCGTTGATATCATCTCCAACCTTCTTACCCAGCGGACATGGTTTTATATTAGGACCCCGCAGGACCTCGACGCCGGCAGCAACTTCTTCCGGAACCGGAGGAATAATCATATTGTCGTTAATAACAACTGCCTCAGAGTAATCTTTTAACTCTATTCCTGAGAGGGTTCTTGGGTCTGTTATTACTCCGGAAACCGCCGATGCCGCTGCCGTTTCAGGTGAAACGAGGTAAACGGAAGCATCAGCTGTTCCGCTTCTTCCCTTGAAGTTTCTGTTAAAAGTCCTCAAGGAAACCGCCCCGGAATTTGGTGCAAATCCCATTCCTATACAGGGTCCGCATGCGGTTTCAAGAATTCTCGCTCCTGCAGATACAAAGTTATGATATATTCCTGTAACAACTGCGGTATCAAGCACCTGTTTTGTTCCCGGGGATATTCCTACGCTTACATTTTCTGCTACAGTTTTATCCTTTAGAATATCTGCTGCAATACCAAGGTCGGTAATGGAGGAGTTTGTACACGAGCCTATTGCAATTTGATCCACTTTCTTTCCGGCCAGGGAACATACCTCGACTACGTTATCAGGCATATGTGGACAGGCAGCCATGGGGACTATCTTATCCAGGTTGATCTCAATTACCCGGTCATACCGGGCATCAGGATCTGCTGACAGAGGCTGCCACACATTTTCCCTTTTTTGCAATGCAAGAAATTCTCTTGTAACTTCGTCGGAAGGGAAGAGGGAAGTGGTTGCTCCCAGTTCAGCTCCCATATTGGTAATGGTTGCCCGCTGGGGCACACTTAAGTTCTTGACCCCGGGACCCGTATACTCGTAAATTTTTCCTACCCCCCCCTTTACTGTCTCCCTTTTGAGCAGGGTAAGAATTATATCTTTGGCACTACACATATCCTGCAGTTCACCGGTAAGATGTACCCCGACAATCCGGGGATAGGTTATGTAGAAGGGGCCACCCGCCAGAGCTACGGCAATATCCAGTCCCCCGGCTCCAATGGCAAGCGATCCCAACCCGCCGCCTGTCGGGGTGTGTGAGTCAGATCCGAGAAGCGTTTTCCCCGGTATGCCGAAACGCTCAAGGTGTACCTGGTGGCAAATGCCGTTTCCGGGTCTGGAAAAATACAGTCCATACTTCTTGGCTGCAGACTGCAGAAACCGGTGGTCATCAGCATTACGGAAATCAGTTTGCAGTGTATTGTGGTCTACATAGGAAACGGAGAGTTCAGTACGTATTCTTGGTATATTCATTGCTTCAAACTGAAGATAGACCATAGTACCGGTAGCATCCTGGGTGAGAGTCTGGTCAATTCGAATACCGATTTCCTCTCCCTTGTTGAAATTCCCTGCAACGATATGCTCCTTCAAAATCTTTTCAGCTGCTGTAAGCCCCAAAATACACCTCCGGTCCTAAAAATTGTAGTAATTTTCTCTGTATAAGGCTATACTACCTGTAGAATACAGCCTTGTCTATAGGATGCTTTTGGGAGATTGTTTTTGAGTAAAGGTATAATGATCAGTCTGCTTGCAATTGTTTCTGTACTAATCATATTCAGCTTCAGCTGTACCGGAAAGAAGGATCCTGGCGGCGGAGCAGAGAAGGAAACAGCAAAAGAACAGCCTTCTTTACCCCCCGAAACCGGAGAGAAAAAAAGAAAACTGGTATTCGGAGCTTTAAAGAAAAATAAAGAACCGGAGAAGAAAGCGGTATCTCCGGTAACTGATCTTGCTCCGGGAGACTATCCGGTTCTGCTGGTCTCACTCTCTTCCCATTCCGTAATGCCGGCAGATATGGTAATAGGAGAACTTCAGGATAAAGAATCCCTGAATGGAGATTTAAAGGAGCTGTATAACAGGGTACGGGAATTCCTTTCGACTGCCCTTAAGGGAGATTTTGATAACGACCTGGTGAAAGAGTCCTCCAGTAAAGCAATCGCTCAAATCCTTGCCAAATCCTCTTATCACGGGGATGTTTCTGTCAGACTGGGCAAGTTTATACTAAAAAAAGATTTCCTGGAGATTCCTGTAAGACTTCTATCCAAAGAAGGCAGGACCGATGGAAGTATTGTTGCACAGAAGGGAAATGATGTCTGGTTAATAAGCGGACTTTCCATAGATTTTAACAAATTAAACGAAAAGTACATTCCGGCTGAGGAACCTTATGATCCGGATTCATACATGAATCTTCAGCTGGAGTATTAGAAAAAGGAACCGGGATTATGGGTACTAGGATTGGCAGGATCGAACAGGAGTTTATATTACACAATCTGGCGGAGAAGAGTATTCCTGTAGAGCTTCAGATTAGAAAGCTTAACATTGGGGGAGTTATCCTTTCAGTGGAGGAAGATATTCTTGTCTTCAGCAGCAGTAATAGCGAGTTGAATACTGTACGATACGGTGAAACAGCTACTCTGTTTTTTTCTTTCTACAGTAACACCATGACCGCATCCTGCAGGGTTGTTAAAGAGGGAAATCCTGTACAATTGAAACTCGAGAAAGGGGTCTACAAAAATTTAAGGAGAAAGTATATACGAGTAAATCCTGATGGAGATATAGGCCTGACCTTTACCCTGGAAAATGCCCGGGTTATTCTTGATTTTCCGAGAACCAGAGAATATGAATCATTCGATTCCGGGATTTTCAGTGACGAATTTGATTTTAAGAGCATTAAATCCCTTATAAACGACTTTAAGCTCAAAGCAGCAGATATGGCATCTGAAAACAAAATAGTGATGTTCCGGTCTCGCAAACCTGAAACATTCGAAGAGAACCTGATAGCAGAAACAGGGAAATGTCTGTTTCTACCGGATACGCAAAGGGGAAAACTGCCTGACAGGAATGATCCAGCGGCACATCTTGTTGTAACTGAAGATTTTTTTCTGAACAGGGATGGAACGGAAAAGGAATTTCTAGGGAAAACCCTTCGGCAGGTTGATAAAGAGATCCGGAAAAAATACGAGAGCGGAATAAATGCAGAAATATTCTGTCCGGTAATTTACCACGAATATGCAGTTGGGTATGTGTATCTTGCCAATAAAAAGAACAGAACAATCAAGTTTGAGGAGAAAGATCTTACTTTCTGCAAAGAGTTCACCCGTTTTCTTGCCTATGTTCTGGACAGGAACGGATATTTTGCAAATAAAAAAGAGGTTGAGAGTGAGTTTCAGCCAGAGATAATAGATATAAGTGCTTCGGGGCTTCTTTTTACCCATCCGGAAAAGAAACTTTCCGAACTTTTGGGACTGTATGGAGATATTCAGCTGACGTTGAAGGTGGAGCAGCGGAAAATGAATATCCTCTCCAGAGTTATGCGCAAGTATCAGTACAAGGAACAGTATTTTTACGGGCTGCAATTTTTGGAAATTGCACCCGAAGATTTCCGATTCCTCTTTGAATACGTCTATGGACGGAGCTTTACAGAAGCGGATGACAGATTGTGGGAAGGGGGCGCGACTCCTCCTGAGCTGGAGCTTTAGGAGAAAAAAGTTAGATGGTAGAAGTACTTGTTGAAATAAATGGATTTAATTCCCTGGAAAAAATTGATAGCAGTTTTACAGAAAAACTGCTTGGAAATATTAAAAGTATGCTGGAAAACGATTCGTCGGTGTTTTATAAAAGGATTGGTTCCTGTTTCCTGTTTGGGTTCTCGCCAGGGATCAATGATCTGAACCGTTTGATACATACCATTTTGAGAATGTATGATTATCTTGGAAGTGTCGCAGATGAATTGAGAGGATTTAACATTCTGGTTAATCAAACAAAAGGGATTCTGTCCGAGATCGAACATGAAGCTTTTGTCAAGGATATTTATACGCTGGAACCGGACGGTTCCCTTTTTGTCAGCAAATCTGCTGCGGATTTGTTTGAAGGGTACTCAGCTTTTGAAGAAGCTGGCGGTTACTTGCGAATGGTATCATATGAAAATCTTCAAATAAAAGCAGAGGGGGGAGCTCTGGATTTTGTTATTAAAACAAAGGAACAGGAAGAGTTTACCGCTTCTTTTACGCCGCTTCTCAACGGAGAACGTAAAGGATTGTTTTTCTTTCACAATCCCGAAATGCAGGGAATCCTGTATATGGGGTATGCTCTTTCAAGATACATTGAAGGCTCCGGTGAGAATAAAGCTTTCCTGCCCTGGTTTTATATATTCCCCGAGAAAAATGATTTTTCAGGATATTCCGCACTGATACGCTCTCTTAACTAT
>QNBL01000060.1 GCA_003641695.1 Spirochaetota bacterium | reverse complement strand
GAAACAAATAATCTGATGAAAGATCAATACCAGCTTTGTACCTTTTGAGCTTTTTCTTATAAAAGAAAACTTGCTACTGAGCAATGTGGGTATTCCTGCTGCTCTTACATATCTTGATACCAAGGTTAAACCGGCTCTACCGGTAAGATTATCATTTGTTGTATCAATATGGGCGATTTGGCTCTTGATTTCTGCAGTATTTTCGGTCATTATTATTTCACCTCCTGGGTGTTTTTTTGTTTGTTGTTAACTCATTACACCATATGGGGGTATTTTTTAAAGATCTAAATATTATCCCCCAGTTTAAGGTAGATAAAGATGATACTATTTACGTTGGATCCACGAATTTACTGAAAATTCTTGTATTTGATAAAGACGGGAATTTCTTAAGAGAATTCGGCAAGGAAGGAACTCCACCGGACTGGTTTGATGCAATAGGCCCGATTTGTGTTGATGATGATGGGAATATTTATGTTTCTGATAAAAACGAGGACGGCGGTGCACTCAAGTTCGACAATGATGGGAACTTTATTATCAAGATTGGGAAAATCTGTGAAGGGGAAAATATGACCAGGCAGGCAGGATATCTTGCTGTGAATTCAAAGCTTCATAAACTTTATATTGCCGATGATCCCAATGGGCAGGTTGATGTTTATGACTCTGTTACCGGAAATTTCCTGTATGAATTCGGGGGGCATGGAAAAGGGCCTGACAAATGGGGTGATGATTGTGAAGGTATTGCAATTGGACCTTGGGATCTGGTGTTTGCTGTAGACGAGAATGGAGGAACAATAAAAGTTTTTAGGGAAGAGTATGAGTATTTTTAAGTCAAATGATATTCGCGGTCTCTATCCAAAGGAGTGGGACAGCGATACAGCATATAGAATTGGGCTTGCACTTTCTGTAGTTATACAGGGCAGCAGAATTGTCATAGGGCGGGATGGTAGAAACAGTTCAGATGAGATATTTACATTTCTGACCAAAGGCCTGGTTGAAAGCGGAATGGAAATCTCTGATCTCGGAATAGTGGATACTCCTGCAGTCTATTTTTCTGTCGGGACCTATGGGTTTGACGGGGGGATTATGATTACTGCGTCCCATAATCCTGTCGGCTACAATGGGCTTAAGCTTACCGGCAGGAATGCAATTCCGATTGTATCTGAAAACGGTTTGAAAAGAATTGAAGAAATGGTTGGAAGTATATCTCACAACAGTAAACCAAATAGAAAGAGAGGAGGAATAGTTCATTTTGATATACAGGAAGCATATGTTAATTATCTTGCTAAATATAAGGAGGACTATTCAGATTTAAATGCAGTTTTTGACTGCTCAAATGGTGCAGCAGGCAGGTTTGCGAGTCAGCTTCTTGCTGATTTCCAGGGGAATGCAGTAATTATTAATAATACTATTGACAGTCAGTTCCCGGCTCATGGACCGAATCCTTCTGCAGAAGGCAGCATTGACCAACTACGGGAAAAAGTACTGGAATCAGGTTCTGCTGTAGGTTTTTGTTTTGACGGCGATGCTGATAGAGTTGTTATGGTAGATGACAAAGGATCTATTGTATCACCTGATCTCGTGACAGCCCTTCTGGGGCAATACTTTACAGAAAAAGAAAAAATGTCTTCTCCCGAATCAAAGGTCCTTGTTGATATACGGTCGTCAAACGCTGTGAGTGAGTATTTAAAAACCATAGGAGCTTTGCCTTTAAAATGTCCGGCTGGACATGCAAGAATTAAAAGAATGCTCAGGGAAGAAGAAGCTGTCTGTGCCGGGGAATTAACTGGCCACTACTATTACAGAGATAATTTTTACTGCGATTCGGCGTGGATAACCGTATTTATTCTTTTAAATATTCTCAGTTCCACTGGGGAAAAACTTTCTTATTTAAAAAAGAGGATCATGAAGTATGCATTTTCAGGAGAAATCAGTTTTCCATTTGAAAGTTCAGGGAAGCAGGAGCAGGTAATATCACAACTTCTGGAGAGATATTCCACTGCAGAAATTGAACAGGTAGATGGATTCCGTTTTAATTTTTCAAATTGGTGGTTTATTGTGCGCAAATCCGGGACTGAACCCCTGCTGCGTATTGTTGTTGAAGCAGAAGAATCCGGAGAAATGGAGAAGAGAGTAAAATCCTTATCAAAAGAAATAATGGAATTCACCGGATGAATGGAGAGTTTGAGTATGTCAATATTTAAATCAGGCAGTATAAGAGGGAAATATGGCACAGAGTGGGACAGAGAGACAGCATACCGAATAGGTTATCATCTTGTTTCACTATTGAATATTGAAAGCAGAAACGGCTGTTATTGGGAGAGATGGCAGACTATCTTCCAAAGAAATCTTTACCGGAATAAGCAGAGGTATGGTACAGGCTGGCTGTTCGGTAACAGATATTGGGATAGTGGATACTCCTGCAGTACCCTTTGCTTCTATAACTCATGGTTTTGACTGTGGAATCATGATAACTGCTTCCCATAACCCTCCTGAGTATAATGGTTTAAAGATAAGCGGAAAGAATGCACTGGTAATATCAAGAAAAAATGGGCTTGGGGAGCTGGAAGAGAAAATAATCCGGAGCAGTTTTTTCCCGGGGGTACCGGGCAGACTTTAAGTATTACACACGAATATCTTGATAAAATAAAACCCTTCAAAGAAGGTGCTGATTTGGGTATCTGCTTTGATGGTGATCGTGCCCTATTTGTTGATGAAAACGGTAAGTGGATTTCACCTGATTTGATTACCGGGTTGCTGGGGCTTTATTATTTTAAACATTTTCCTGAAAAAAAGGATGGTGCAGACGGCGTTCTCTATGATGCTCGGTCCACAAATTCCATTAAAGAGTATATCTCTAAACTGGGGGGGTAAGACATATATCTGTTCAACGGGTCATACTGCCATGCAGGTAGGGTTAACTTTCAAAAGCGGAATATATGGCGGAGAACTGCCAGGTCATTATTATTACAGAGATTTCTTTAATCTGGATAACGGGTGGATTCCATTTTTTCAGGTACGGGCACTAGTAAGTCTGGAAAAAAGAAACCTTTCCGATTTAATAAACGCGTTAAACAATTATTTCTTCTCTGGAGAGATGAATTTTGCTATTCCGGATGGTGAATATGCTATAGAACAGATTAAAAATTGTTACTTCTCAGGAAGACAAACATTTTTTGATGGAGTCAGGGTTGATTTTGATGACTGGTGGTTTCTCGTACGGATGGCAAATACTGAACCTGTAATGAGACTTGTTGTAGAAGGGAGAATCCGGGAAATTCTTGATAAACACGTTGAAGAGCTTAAGAAATTGATCTATAGACTTGGCGGGTCAGATCATCTTTCTCAAGAAGGAATGAAATAATGAAAGCATTAAAATCAGTTTTTTTTGACTTTGGCGGCACAATAGACCGCTACCCGGTAGTTCGTGAGAAAGCTCTGGAAGCGGTTGGATCCATGATTTCCATCCTTAACAAGTCCGGTGTTAATCTTTCAAAAGAATATACGGTTGAAGAATTTTATAAACGATTAATCGAGGGACTTAAGCAGTATAAAGAGTGGCGAAGTAAAACCTTAATCGAGTTGCCAAGCGAAACGGTATGGAAAGAGTACATTCTTAGTGATGAACCGGATATGGCGGCTTTAGATGCCAATACTGCCGAGGAGCTGACTTTCCTTATTGAAACGGGAAGATTTACAAGATCGGTCCGCCCTGAAATGAAAACGGTAATGGATGAGCTTACAAAAACAGGACTTCATTTTGGAATTATCAGCAATGTCCTCAGTCTAACCCAGGTCCCGAGAAATTTAGTGGATTACGGATTGGAATCTTATTTTTCTACAGTTGTCATGTCCTCTGAGTTTGGGAAAAGTAAACCTGACCCCTCTATTTTTCTTCATGCTGCAAAAAAAGCAGGATTTCTGCCATCAGAATGTCTCTACGTCGGGAATAGCCCTCAAAAAGATATATTCGGTGCAAAAAATGCCGGCTTTATGGGTGCTGTCCAGATTGAATACGTTGAGGATAGAGATGATATAAAAGATCCCGGAATTGCACCTGATTATTTTATTAAATCCATGAGGGAACTGCCTGATATTGTGTATTCTTACTCCGACTTCAGGCAGGGTTTATTTCAGGGATAAAGAAATCGATAATCATTTTAAAAAGAAGGTAGATATTCAATTTCAAAGCACTGCATTGCCGGAGTTTATAACAGTGAAGAAAACGCTGGAGTTTTTCAGGTCCTTCTATCCTGAACCGAGAACACTGGAAGAGATTGTTGAAATCTGCTCACTTTCAGATATTATAGACAGGGATAATCGGAAACTATCAGGGGGACAGCGTCGAAGAGTTCCTTCGGGGCAAGGGAACTTTTCCTTTGTCTTCAACGGGGGGAATGATACCATTTTTTAAATCGGTGTAATAGGTGAATCTACACTAAGGGAAGAATCGTTTCTTACCCTCCCTTCGATAGAACAAATACGCTATAATTCGGATAAGCAATTATCCTTGGAAAAGATCCAGCGTCATCATATTGATATGCTCATAGACTTTGATGAGGGAATCCCCAAACTTATGCGGCAGGCAGCAAACTTTTTCCCTTAACACATGAAGTACCCAGGGCTATTATGATAGATGGTGCAGGTCTTGTTTTAAGCGGAATGGCACTCGTATTTCTCATTACAGCATCACTACTTTTTAAATGGATGTAGTTTGTGAAGCTGAAATTATTTGTTGTATTGTTACTTACAATCCTTGCAGGAGCTCAGCCTCTGGACCGTGAAGTTCGAAAACTTGCAGTGGATAGTACCCCTAGTTACATCGAAGGTCATGGTGATTTGCTAATAAAGCCTTATATTGGTGTTACTGATTTTAAGGAAGAGACAGAGGATGCTGTAAAAAACTCTGTGGGAACTCTGGCCTCTGTATTGTTAACTGATGAGTTCAGCAGGTCTGCTGTATTTTGTGGAATGTAAAATTTACCCGGGAATTATTTTTTGTTTAAAAATTACAATTTTACCTATTGGGAAAAAACTTCCCCAGCACAAGCAGTGCATAGTAGAATATGAAGATGAGGGATGTGAGAAGGACCGTCTTTTTTCTTCCAGGAGCAGAGGAAGTACTGAATATCCCTTTATTTGTGCCATGAGTTTTCATTGGAGAATTCAATATTTCAGCTAATAAAAAATCCACATCTGCAATGAAAGATTTTCGCTTTATCCTGCCCTTACCACTGTATAGTTCCTCATAAAAGTAAAACATTTCGGTCAGCACCCCCCCAAGACGTCCCGGAAATTTTAAACCCGGGGATACAGAGAATAATGAAGTAAAAACGAGTCCAATAAGAAGCAAGGATTTATTAAATCCGGAAAGTAATGCTCCTTTTGTTATTGTAATTATTTTCAGATCCAATAATACCTGACCAAACGGAGAAAGTAGCTGAAAGAGAGTTATCCAGATGAGAAGATTAAGAAAATAAATATAATAAATGCGCTTACCGGATAATTTACAAAGTATACCTAACGTTACTACATGAAGTAATTTTAAGAGGAGAACTTCCTGAAAGAAAAGTGGTATCAGGAGCAGAAGACCTATAAAAAACCGTATTTGCGGGTGAAGAAAAGTTCCAATGTAATCTCTGGATCTTTTTTCTGCTGTATTCTTATTACATGAATCCTTTTTCCCCGCAATTCTAAAAATTTCTTTATGTACCATTGCCCGGTACCACTTTGATTGTGCTGAAAACCAATTGGCAAATATGCCCATTGCAGTTCCGCTAATAATTCCCATTGTAAGAAAATAGGGAATAATATATCCGGCATTGAAACCAAATACGATTAATAGTGAGAGGATAATCTGGGCAGCATTACTGAAAAGGGCACCGATTATGCTTATTCCAATAAATGATAATCCAGGTACCCTGCGGACTGCATACATGGCAAAAAGGCTTAGAAATGTACCTGAAAAACTAAATAGAATTACATAGGAAGCCAGTGTCCCATTAATAAGCCCCTGGCCAAGTACTTTGAGGAGTGCGAGAAGCATGAGATATGGGAAAGGCAGTATTTCCAAAGAAAGCAGTATCGGCAGATTTGCAAGTCCAATCCTAAAAAATGGCATTGGTTTTGGGAAAAGGTATTCCAACGTAGCAAAAAACAAGCATAAAGCTCCAAGAAAGGCTGTTTGCGTTAATAGTTCCTGGGATTTTTGAAGACTCCTAGAAAGAGACATCGTCAACCTCGGTATTACTGGTGGAACCGGATATTGAAATGAGAACCTTGTTCGGCAGGCATGCTGCCCAGGAATTGGGTGAGGTAATAACACCAGTTGCAATACATAATTTATTTTTACAGGGAGAATCACTTATCCATGCCTTTCCATGGTCTATATTGACTATTGTTGTACCCAGGGGGCCGTCCACGCAAAGTTTCATTTTTTTGTCCAGTGGATACATCCATTCTCCACTGGAAGCGGATATTTTCAAAATAAGATTATTATTTGAATCTGATTTTCCGAATCCTGAACTAGTTATGCCATAGCTTGCAAACAGCAATACAAGTGCAATAAAAAAAATTACAAGGTCCCCAATTTTAAGTCCGATTTTATTCATATTCTGAGCACTGGTACACAGGTGTTATTTAAGATAGCTTTTAAGTTTTGCAGCTACTTCCATACCCAGGTATCTTAATCCTTCTGAAATGAGCTCCGATGCATCTGCTGCTTTTCCTTCTCCTTTTGAAACAAGTTCAAGATCTTTCTCATTTAATGCTCTTTCATCGCCCTGGTATGCTGCCCAGGAGATGCTGTCCTCTGTATCCCGATTCAGAGAATCACTCAGAAGAACAGTAGACGTTTCTATATCCAGAAGTTTGTAGCTTATGAGGATTCTTGCACTGGTTGTTTTCTTGAAAATATCTATATCTGCTTCAACTGTAACCGTCTCTCCCTCCAAAGGCTCTCTCCCAAGATCATCGAAAGCAGCTGGAACTTCCCGCTTCCTATGCTCGACTTTGTGAGTTGTTACCGGTTCATCATAGGATATCTGGTTTGTTTTTCCGGAAAAAATGAGATTGGCACTAACAAGTTTTCCAATTTCAACACTTGTCCTGTCATCAAAAAGACCGGATAGCGCCAGTTGCTGACTTTGCAGAATAGGTTCCAGTTGAGATTGATCAACAATTTTTGTATACTCCATTACTTCCTTGTCTGAACTAAGCTTTGCTACAATGGTATCCAATATATATTCATTTGCATTGAGATCAGAAATAGTATAGTCCAACCCTCGAAATGGTAGAAACACAACGGCCTGAATTGCCCTGTTCCTCGCAGCAGCCTCCCTGGAAACCGCATCTTTATAATCCGGTATATATTCCAGTGCTTTCAAAAAAGCTTTCGATGCTGCTTTTGCATCAGTTCTATTCCCATTCCCTGCCAGCCTGAGTCCTTCCTGATAATATCCCTCAGCAGCCGAGTGTACTGCTTCATCCATTTGTTTTGAATAATCAGTTAGTTTGAACGAAAGCATTTCTTTTGTTTTTGGATGTATCAGCTGCGGAAGATTACTCATGGCACGGTAAATCGTATTTAGACTTGTATAAATCGAAGCACGGCGGTCAAGTACTTCCAGAGTATCTTTCTGTTCCATATTTTTGAGTAAGCGAAGATAGTACGACTGGGATTCGGGAAAAATTTCATCTATAAGCTTGACAGCATTTTTGTACTCAGGGTCTATCTGCAGGGCAATACTTAAATTTGATATGGCATGGTCGTATTTTTTTTGTCGAACCAGAGTTTTTGCCTGGCGGTATAAACGACCTTCTTCTGTGAATAATGTTTTACAGCTTGTGATCTGAAATACCAGTACAAGAATAAAAGGGAGAAACAATATGATTTTTTTCATTTTTATAGCCTCTAACTGTTGTTTTCCTTTTTAATTCTAACAGAGCCTCCTCATATATGCCAGTGATTTATAATCAGTAATCAAGATTTTGATTCGGGTTAAAGGATGTCATATCGAAATGTTGAAGGTATGGCTTCCCTGGTGAGAAAAGGATGTGAGAAAAGGATAAAATAAATATGTTTGATATTTTGGGAATATGATATATATTTAGAGCGTATGAGAATCTTGTTTCTAAAAAAAACCTTCATTTTAGTGTTCTTTTTTTTCGTTTTCCAGGTCGGTGCCGGTTTCTCACAGGAAACCGATAATGGGGACAAGACAGAAAAGCCTGCATTGGCGATTATTCCGGTTTTTTCAAAAGATGTTCCTGCCTATATACCAAAGGTTGTAGACAAACTTATTGATGCAAAGATTGACAAGATAAATACTTACAAAGTCCTGTCCAGAGAGGAGTTGCAGAAGTTTCTTGATGAGAATGAAATTGCTTTAAAATCTCTCCCCCGGGTTGAAGATATCAATAAATATGCAGACAGGCTGGAAACGGACCAGATTTTATTTGGGAAGGTTGTTCCTGAGGGTGACGGATACAAGCTGGAAACACGTGTTTATGATACACAGAAAAAAGAGTTTATCATGACAGATTCTGAAAATGCTCCCAGCTTAAAGGGGCTTGACGAAGCTGTTGAAGGCCTGACAAGAAGGATTATTCAGACACTCTTTCCTCCGGAGGTTGTAACAGAGGTGGAAAAAACCCTGGATGAGGCGAGGGAAACCAGGAAAGAAGCCCAGGTAAAGGAGAATATTAATACTTTTGCGGATCTTGTGGAAAAAGATCCCGAAAAGGCTCTGGAGCTTTTCGATGAACCTGCCCGAACAGCTTTGGAGGAAAAGGTTAAGGAAAATGTTGTAGAGGGGGAAATCCAGAACCTCTTTGAAGAGGAGAAGGCTGCGAAAGCACGGGAAAAGAAACGTAAATGGCAGCATTGGACAACTTTTTCTTTGGTAACACTTGATCAGTTCGGGAACCTCTTTGGATCGCTGGCAGAGTATGAACGTTTGTATTCCCTTATCAACTGGAATAAGTATATGAATAATCAATTTCAGGATGATCCTTATGCTTCTTATTGGCAATCTACTCAGGATTATTCCGGTTTTTTATCCGTAAAGTACCTTTTTTCAGGGATTGGAAATATCGGCATTGGAGTGGGTGTCAACTACATGCTGGATGATGCATACTCATTTTCTCCGGCAGGGAAGTATCTTTTCTCAATTTTTTACGGGATGAATACCCTGGGGGATGCGTTTTCTGCTTTAACTGATCAGCTCTCCTTTATATCTTTAAGGAAGTATCTTGAATATGCACAAGCCACCTCTGATTTTACAGCCAAATATAATGACTACCGGGATTCTTTGCTGTTTTCTTCCATTTCCAGATATACCGCCTACGGCCTCTGGGGTATCGGTTATGCGGGGATGATTACCGCAGCTCTCCTGCCCGGGGAACACAGTCCCATGATAGTTTCCCAAAAGGCACGGCGGCTTCTAAGCTGGGGAAGCGGCCTTGCCGGTTTGGGTAACTTTGCCGCCGGCCTTGCATTAAACTACCGGGGAAAGGCAGAGGAGTCCAGGATAACGGATACCTCTCCCACAGGGACTATGGGAGACAGTCTAACGAAAGGATATTCTTTAACAGCGGACATTTTATCATATACGGCATACGGCTTGTTGGTGGGAAGCACCGTCCTCTCTGTAGCGGGTTTGATTTTACCTGCTGAAGAAGGGAACAGCAGCGGTCAGGAAGCGGAAAATCTTTCTTTCAATGTTGTTCCCTCAGGGAAAGGAGCTTCTCTTGTGGTAAATTTGAGGTTAGAGTGATGAAGATGAAACAAATTATTTATGTTTTAACGGCAGTTATGGCAGTGTTCCTCTTAACTGCTTGTGACTATCTTCTTCCTCTGCCGTTGGGAAGGGATAATCCTGCGGATGACGGTTCTCAAATTGGGAAATTCAGAGCATCCGTTTCGGGGACAACCTCTGTAAACACCATTTGGTATTGGCAGTCTCCGTCATTGGATACACCAGCTGACCAGGTCATTGATAAAATCAGAATTGTCCATAAAGAGAACGATCCTCCCTCAAGCATGAATCCTCTTGATAAAAAAGAGTATGTTGATATAGATACCGCTTCAACCTGGGAGTTTCAGTGGGAGAATTTAAAGCAGGGAAGGGATCACTATTTTGCTTTGTATTCACATGAGAAGGGTGGATCGTGGCTGGCTCCCAAGTATAGTAAAGTACAACTGGATTATACCGCAAGTGCAACTGGAGAAACTCTTTATCCGAATTCTCCTCCTGATGATCCCCGCAGTTTTCAGGTATTTTCGGTTGATGCGGGATTTGCTGTTAACGATGAAACGTTTAATACAACATTTACTTTAAATCCGGGGAATTATCTTGTTTTGAAATTCAATATGTTCCGCTATGTATATATTACTCAATTTCTGTTTCATCTCAAGAATATAGTACCAGGGAGTGATGTAAATCTTTCCATAACTCCAATAAAAAAGAGCCTTGGTGATATTGCAGATATGACAGATTTTTTGTCAAGTTCAGTTCTTGATTATGATCATGAGATCTCAAGGCAGGTATTAACTGCTGCTGGTAATGATCAATCAGTAGAACTGGGCAGTTTTCCCAACAGAATGTTTGTTTACGATATCATGGCTCTGGTTATTGCTGTTGATAATCCATTAACTCTGGATATCAGTAGTTGGGGAATGGACCTTACATTTTGGGGGGATTTTTATTAGTCGTATGAAAT
>QNBL01000059.1 GCA_003641695.1 Spirochaetota bacterium | reverse complement strand
TCAGTCTTCCGGGTATCCTTATTGAGGAAGGGAGCTGTTGCAGTTCCAATCTTTTCATCAAGAACAGCTTTTACTTTGTCAACATAGGGCTGCAGTTTGGCCTTAAGTTCCTGATCCTCTGCAATCTCGTTTCCTACAAAGTGGTAAACCTTTGTTCCGTCAGCAAGTTTTTCCCTCCACTTAACATTGATGGGTACAAGGTTGTAATCAACATTTGTTACAACACCGTTCATAAAGGTAAGATCGGTTTTTGCAACATAAAGTCCCCAGCATTTTGCCTGTACTACAGGAACCTTTCTTCCGCTTATCTTGTTTTCCACATAGATCGGTTCTGTTACCTTTGTGTGGGTATGTCCGTCAACAACCAGAGCAATTCCCGGTACTTCGGCAGCCAGTCTCTTTGATCCCATTGATCCGTCGCTGTAGATGCCCATATGAACAAGAGCAATTACTATGTCGGCTTTCTTTTTCAGTTCAGGAACAAGAGCCTTTGCTACTTCCACTTCGTCCTTGAACACATAACCTTTGATATTCACAGGATTTCCGGTTTTTGCAGTTTCGGTTGTCATAAGACCGAATACTGCAACTTTAAAAGTTCCGTAATCCTTGATCATGTAAGGCTGAACATTGTCAATCGGCTTGCCGTTTTCCTTAACAACATTGGCGCAGAGCCATGGAAAGTTTGAATCGGCAATCTGCTTCTGCATCTCTTCGGGAGAGGGATCAAACTCATGATTCCCCATTGCAAGGGCATCATAGCCGATGTAGTTCATTCCGATAATATCGGGTTCGGCTTTAAAGAAGTTTGATTCGGGACGGCCTGTGTTAAAGTCACCGGCACTTAAAACGAGAACATTCTTGTTCGCTGCACGGACAAGATTTACAAAGGTAGCCTGAGCTGGCATACCGCCCTGTCCCGGTGCGGGATAATTAAAAAACGCAACCGGATGTCCATGTTCATCATTTGTGCTCAAAACAGTCAAATGATGTTCAACTCCGGGAGCTACGATGGGAGATGAAGCACATCCCAGAACAGCTGCCGCGATACCGACTAAAATCAGTATTCTAAACAGTTTTTTCATGATTTTTCTCCTTAATATATTTTTACCATTTATAAAAATGGTTAATTCCAGAATAAATCACCTTTCTTCAAAGGTAAATTCTATGCTTCCAAGCCTGTTTATTACAACATCCTTGACTTTTTCCGTTTCCCCGTTAAGGGAAAGAGACCGCTGAACACAGGTAAAAGCCGTATAGTTTGACGGATCAACAAAATCCACCATCAGTCTTGTCCCTCCGGGAGCAAACTCCTGCTTCAGAGGAAGATAAAATGTAAAGATAACCACCTCGTCATCATGATCCACCTGCGCATTAAAATTAACCGGTTCCGGAAGCGGAACCTTCCGCTTGTTTACAGCAAGATCAAGATAGTAATTGTACTGATCAAGCTGGGAAAAGTAGTAGTCCTCTACCTCCGCAAGTTCTTCTCCTGAGAACTCCCCATTTGAGTCCAGATCACACTCGTAAAGAATCTGCGAGCTGTACAAAGGATCAAAAACCCACTGAACATACATCCCCATAAGTCCGGATTTATCAAAATAGAAATGAGCATAGGAATTAACGTTTACGTGGGGATGAGCATAGATAGATAAAACAGGTGCCATTATAATAATCAGCAGAATCAATATTTTTTTCATACCAGAGAACTCCATCCCTTCAGAATAAAATAGACACCGAGGAGTATCAATGCTGAATTACCGAAATATTCAAAACCCAGATGAATATGGTGCTTAATCCCCGTTTCCCTGCCCGATTCAGATTCATGGAATACAAAATCCCTCGATTTTATCGTATATACGGACAAAGCATAGAGAACAGCTACCATTGCCAGAGTCAGAAACAGAACAGATGTAATCCCCACCCAGAAAATACCGTAGATAATGGAGAGCATCATTATTGTCAGGGACAGAGGACAGGGAACTATCCCGATGGAGAATCCGATAAAAAGATTGCGCTTCCATCTGGCCAACTTCTCAATTTCCCCCGCTGCTGCCGGTTCATCCTTTCTGTAATGCTTATCTATTCCCTTTATTTTCCTGATCATATAGACAATTCCGAGAATAAAAACAAGAATGCCGGAAAACAGGGTAAAGCCGTATTGAATCCGTAGATGATCCAGTCCTTTAACAGTGGAAAGGAGAGTCTTAAAAAGAACCGCCAGGAAAACTGCTCCCGATGCATGAATAAGTGATATTATAACAGAAAGAGAAAAAGCATCAGCTCTTGAAGTAGTATCACGCATAAAGAAAGAGACTATTATAAGCTTTCCATGACCGGGACCCAGGGTATGAAGAACTCCGTATAAAAGTGAAAAAAAGGAAATTATTAAAAACGTTTTAAGATTAAATCCATCACGCAGAATATCCATCTTTCTTTTAATAAAGTACGTACCCCTGGACTGGAGTTCATTAAAAAGAGCCACTGCCCCCTTTTTTACTTTTACCTGTTCAGAACCATTGCCTACTCCCTTTTCAACAGTGCTGATTGAAGGTACGGCAGGAGCCGGAGGAGGTGGAGGAGCCTGCGCATACACTGTTATCCCGGCAAAAAAGAGAGAAACAATAATGAGCAAACCCGAAAATAAGCTTTTCATTGATAACAGACTTCCTTCAAGACAGCAATTTTAACCTTTTTCCATCTATTTTGCAAGAAAAATGTTAATTTTTTATCATTAAATGTTAAGAAGTTTATCGTGCGGATATTATAATTTTTAAAACAACATCACAATAATCGTAGTTTAACATTTTTAAATTTTTTAGTATGTCAACCATCCAAAAGAATAAAGGACCGGTTTAGTAAAGAATCAAGATGCACTCAGGTACAGACAATGCTGGATCTTGTTTCAAATCCCTACCGCTTCAGGATCATCTGTGTTCTCGCCGACGGCGACTTTTCTGTTTCGGAAATTGTGGATATAGGTGCCATTTTTTTTATTTTACTTTTTCTTCTCAAGAGGAATGGTTATGGTAATTTTCGTACCCTCTTTCCCATCCAGCTCAAGTCTGCCTTGCAGCTGTTTAGTGAGCAGCCTGATGAGTTTAAGACCGAACCCTTCAGATTGAAAAATATCAACTCCATCCGGAATCCCGTTTCCACTATCCTCAACAGATACCTGAATGCTGTTACCGGTTAAAACAGCTCCCACCTTCAGGTGGCCTGCAGGATTATCCTTAAAGGCGTATTTCATTGCATTGGTCACCAGTTCGTTAATAATAATCCCAATGCTGAATATTACCTTAACCGGCAGATTGAGATTGTCAAGTTTTTTATACACTGTAATCTTTTCAGCTTCAGGAAAAGTTCCAACAATGGAATCAACAAGGGTTCCGAGGTACTGCTTTAGTGAAACGTGCTCGAAGTCTCCGGATTCAAAAAGAGTACTGTACAGGGTGAGCATTGACCTGATCCTGTTTTCAATCTCCAGCAGCGCCGATTTCGCCTCTTCACCCTTTACTGTCTCCAGCTGCAGATTAATCAGAGAAACAAGTGTTGCCATATTGTTCTTTATCCGGTGATGCACCTCTTTCAAAAGATACTCTTTCTCCCGAAGCAGGTTACTGATCTCCTTCTCTGCACATTTTCTCTTGGTTATATCCCGGTTACTTGCTCTTATTCCCCGGTAATTCCCCCGGGAATCATAAATGGGTCTGCACACATGGCCTATCCATTTTACGGTGTTATTTTTTGTTATAATTCTAAAGTCAACAGGGTCATGCATCGGGGAAACAGTTTTTTTATGATGTTTAAACAGCTCTTTGTCAGCCGGATGAATTATTTTGTCAATAAGACCGGGGATCCTGTGAAAATCTTCCGGTGTATAGCCTGTAATTGACTCCACTGCCGGAGAAATATAGAGATAGGAACCGTCTGGACTCATCCAATATTCCCAGCCGGCGGTATAATCCGCAACAGTCTTGAAGAATTCTTCCCTTTCTTTGAGCCTCGCTTCCAGAATCCGCTGCTCGGTAACATCCGTTCCGGAACTCAAATGTCCTTCAATAACACCCTCTTCGTTCGTAACCAGGGTATTGTGCCAGGCAACAATCCGCTCAAAACCCTCTTTTGTCAGAATCGTATTTTCATAGTACTCTACAGGCTCAATTTCTCCCCTCAGCAGTTTCTCCGCGACAGCGGCAACCTCCTCCCGCTCTCTTTCGGGAAGCATCATGGAAAACCAGTTACTCCCGATCAACTCCTCCTTTGTGTAACCGGTCACCTCACACAACTTTCTGTTTACCATGGTAATCAGGCCAGCACTATCAAGGGCAACAAACATAACACCGGCTATTTCAAGATACTGCTGCGCCTTACGCTGCTCAGCCTCATACAGCCTGCGTGCCGTTTCCTCTCCGGTAATATCCACCGAAATAGCTGAAACTCCTTTCAGTGTCCCGTTCTCTTCTAAGGGATTTAAATTCACCCTGAAGTATTTATTCCCCCTGAGGGAATTCTCCTTAAAAGTAAAACTGACCCGTTTGCCGCTTAAAGCAGCCTGATACCTGGGAAGCCAGAAATCCGAAACCTCTCTGCTTGCGTGGGCAAGAAGATCCATTCCCCGGGTGAGATCAATACCAAAGGCGTTTTTAAAGTCTTCTTTAAAATAAGCATTGAAGTATATAAGGCGGAGATCGGTATCCACGGCCCAGATCGACTCCCCGTAGGCATCAATAAGATTCTGTATATCACCGTTTTCAATCATACACTCCCCAATCAGAAATAGATCGATGCACCTAAAGAAACTTTTACGTAGCTGGTCGGATACAGTCCAACATCGGTAACATACCTCCCATCGGGCATCATAAAGGGATTAAGACCGAAGGATTCAATGGAGAAATCATCACTGCCGTAGTAGTACTCCCCCGAAGTGGGACTGTGAGCATTCAGCTTATCGCTTGTCCTGGTAAAGATATGGGAGTAAAATCCGCTCACCCCCAAATTCAGGGCAAACCGGGGCAAAACAAAGTACTCAAGATTTATGTTGGCAGTTCCCCCAAGACCGAAAAAACCCATATCGATCTCGTACCGTTTAAAGGCTACTCCCTGGTTGATTAAAATAGGCACGTTGTCGTAGGTCTGCTTGTACCTCAGGAAGTTTACATGAGGACCGATCCCTATGGAGATATTGAAGTCCCTGCTGAAATTATACACATAGGAGAACAAAAAACTGGTATTTGTTGTCAGCTGGCTGAGGGTGTAGTAGTTACTGCGAGTGTCCAGTTCAGCTTTTACAGCCGCTGCTCCCTCCATGTCCGTAAAACTCCCGTCACGTTCCCAAAAACCGGTTATTTCTGGTCCGCTGGTGAAAACATCATCGTAGGCTGACAGATTCTTCATGGCGCCAATATTCCGGAGGTCAAAAAATACATCCTTAGAGTTCAGGTCCATATCGATGCTGAACTTCCAGCTCCTGCTTAAACGATATGTCAGTCTGCCGCCCCCGGCCATGGTATGGTACTGATCATCACCAACCTTTTTAGGGGGGGACTCGTTCAGGACAAGGTAACGGGAAGGAGTCAGAAAGAAAGAAAGACCAATTCCGTTGGCGGTAACGTACTCGTAGGCAATTTTACCGCTTTCTGCTGTCAGTGCAGCCTTCGGAACCTGTGCTGAGACAGAAGCAACCACCGCTGTTGTCTCCACCGACGTCAGCCTGAGACTGATCAGAAACATATTCCCCTCGGCAGTTACACTTCCGTCAAGGAGCAGTTTTACCCCTTCCAGTTTCCCCAGCTCCGGTGCACCGGTGTTGTCGGTTAATCCGGTAAGGGAGAGCTTGATCTCATCCATAGCTGCTTCAAGGTTCCTTCGGTCAACCAGTTTAAAGACAAGACTGTCGGCAAGGGCATTTTTTACCAGTTCCTCAACTCCCTGACCGATGTAGTTGTCCTCCATCTCTTTGGTTGTATTACGGATCCCGATTATGGATACAGTCTGTTTTGAATACAAAGGCTGCTCAGTCCGGCTGGTAAAATCCGCTGCGAGTTCATCAACAAGAGCTCCTATGGTAGTGCTTGGATCAGCCGAAAATACCAGTGACGGCAGAAAAAGAAAGAGAAGCAGAAACTTCTTCATAATGGATACCTCCTCCCAGCATGGCTACAAGTGTACCTTCTTTTCTTCGGAATTTCCAGTATTTCTTTTATCCAGATAGATCCCGAGCACCTCGCTTAACAGAACTCCCCCAATTATAACCGCTCCGCCGATCATTCCGTATATTCCGATTTTTTCACCAAGAAAGAGCCATCCGGACACAACTGCCAATACCGGCTCCAGAGCATATATGATAACTGCCCTGACCGGAGTAGTATCCTTCTGATACCGATTCATAAGGGAAATGGCTATGACACTGCCTAATACAGACAGATAGAACAGTGATAAAAAGAAACTGAACGTAAAATTGATAAAGGGAGCTTCAAAAAACAGCACGTAAAGTACAGCCAGTACCGTCATAACAGCAAACTGAAGCCCTGTTAACACAGACGGAGAATGCCTCCGGGAGTACCTGTCAAGATAAACAATGTTAAAGGCATAACTGATGGCAGCAAGAAAGGTGAGGATATCTCCCCGGTTCCACCCCGTACCCGGGCTTGAAGGGGCAGAGGTAAAAACGTACATTCCAAAGATTACCATAAAAAGCCCGAGCAGATTTACCGTCCTCACCTTCTTGCGCAATAGCAGGACCTGAAGGAAGGGTACGAAAAGGGCAAAACTGTAGGTTATAAGACCGGAGCGGCCGGATGAAGTAAGAACAAGCCCCGCAGTCAGCAGCGCATACCCGCCGAACATGGTCAGACCAAGAACAAGCCCGGCCTGGAGCGTAGCTGTGGAAAGCTCCCTGCCCGAGCGGAGAAGAGCAGGGAGAAAAAACAAAAAGGCAAGGAAAAACCTTATGGCAACAAAAAGAACAGGAGAAATGTCGTTAAGCCCTGTTTTTATTATCGCATAGGTCCCCCCCCAGATAGCTGTGGCAAAACCAAGTAAAAGTTCACTTTTTAAACGGGTATTCACTATTTGTACTCGACACCCAGTTTGTCAGCAAGTGCTCTTAAGAAAAGACCCACATCACTTCAATCCCCACAGCCTGTCCCGTACCCCGGTCAGCAAGTTTTGTAACTACAGCCGGGTTTATATCTATGCAGACTGTTTTTACCCAGGATGGGGTCATGTTCCCGGTTCCGATAGAATGAAGCATCGTTGAGAGCATGAGAATAAGATCTGATTCTTTTACTATTTCTGCATACTCACTCTGGGCTTTTATCATATCCATCTGTGTCTCAGGAAGCGGACCGTCATCACGGATACTTCCTGCAAGACAATACGGAATACCGGACTTGACGATCTCATACATGATTCCGCATTGTAAAGCCCCCTCATCGACAGTTTTTTTTATTGAACCGTAATAATTCACTCTATTGATTGCCCGCATATGGTGGTAATGGCCGCCGGCAACCTGCTTCCCCGAGGAAAGATCAACGCCAAGGGACGTACCGTAGAAGCAGTACTCCAAATCATGGACTGCCACAGCGTTCCCGCCAAGGAATCCGGTAATCCAGCCTCCCCGTATCAAGCCGGCAAGAGCCCCGGCTCCCCCTGTATGAATAACTACCGGTCCTGCAACAACTGTTATTTTCTTTCCCCTGTTTTTCATTGCTGCCATCTCTTCCGCAATGAGGGATACGTTTACACTGCTGCTCCTTTCAGAAGAAACATCATTATTCATAAAGCCGAATCCGGAATCCCTTTTTACCGAAGAAGGGGGGAAAACCCGTACTGATTCACTGCCGCAGAGGACTTCATCATCCTTCTTTACCTCTCTGAGTTTTGTACATACCAGATTGCCGTTATTCCTGACAATTACACCGTCCATCCTCTGGGAATGTACCGGAGCCCAGTTACCTCCGGTAAAGACCTCACTCCGGTGATTGGTGGTTGAATAAAAATCTTCAGGAACACAGGCATCCTTTACAGCCTTTCTGAATACAGCCTCCACTGCTCCTTCTTCGTATGCTCCCAGAGAAATCAGTCTGTTGGCAATAAGGGTAAACTGCTCATCTGTTTCACAGAAAAGCTGAAGTCTCATTATGGATTTCTCAGTTTTTATCTTTCCAATGTCAAAGGAAAGGACTTTATAATCGCCGCCTTCTGCCAGGATTGTGTTCAGAATTT
This sequence comes from Spirochaetota bacterium, assembly GCA_003641695.1. Lineage (GTDB taxonomy): Bacteria > Spirochaetota > Spirochaetia > B11-G9 > B11-G9 > B11-G9. Next base: position 2,580 of record QNBL01000059.1, on the reverse strand, counting down.
CCGACATGATTCCTGAATCTACAAGATGCCCTTCCGCAATAAATATTCTTGTTTTCATGCTGTCATTGATAGCCTGAAAATAAAAAACTGTAAAGACATACTGTTCCCCTTTGACACGCTACGTATTTATTGTATAATTTGTTGTCTTTATTATCTCAATTTTATAAGGAATTCTAGATGAAACTAAAAACCAGAAACTCAATAGTTATATCAGTTTCAATTATTCTCGTTTCACTCCTTGCAGTATCTACAACCATTTTCAATGCCAGGAAATACTACAGAGATTCGCTGTCCAACAGCCTGGTGCAAACCACCAGGGCAAGCAAAACAGGAATCGAGAGTGCTATAAACAGGGCCTATGAAACATCTCTGGCCCTAACTTCCAGCCCCGTTTTACAGCGATGGTTTAAAAATGAAGATAAACCCGGTATGGAGGAGTACAAGTCCATGGCTCTAGAGGAGCTGAAAGGGATTATGACAGACAGAGGATACGCATCCTCCTTTGCTGCAAACAGGGTCACCGGAAACTTTTACGTCGGGGATGCATTTATCGGCACCCTTTCCGCTTCCAATGCCGATGACTCCTGGTTTTTTGATGCCCTCAAAGCTGATAAAAGAATCATGCTGAATCTCGATTACAATGAAAAACTCGATGAAACCATGCTCTGGGTTAACGCCCAGATACCCGGAAGTGATGGGGTTTTGGGGATTGCCGGAGTCGGAATGGATATCGATACTTTTGTTACGGAATTCCGGCAGAATACTCCCAGCGACAGCAGCAAGCTGTGGCTTGTAGATCAATCAGGCAAGATTCTTCTTTCCTCCGAGAAGGAGGCAATCGGGAAACTCGCTGATGATCTTTTTACAGAAATATCTCCTGAATCCCCCCTGAAGGTTGCCGGAGTACTCAAGGCAGATTCTGCTCAACCTCTCGGGCACTACATGATTACAGCTGAAAATATTCGGGGAACTGATTATTCCGTTGTACTGCTTGCTTATGCCCCTGATTTTCTTCCCTCCCTAATGGATCTCGGAGGATCTTCTCTTGTTGCCGTACTCATCCTAACGCTGATAATGATGGTTCTTACCTACTTCATAATGCAGCTCACCATGAGACCAATAGATCATCTACAGTCTGCAATAGCGGATATCGCCGAGGGGGAAGGAAACTTAAAGAAAACCCTGAGAGTGACCAGGGATGAAATTGGGGGCGTTTCCAAAGAGTTTAACAACTTTATAGATAAGTTGAAAACCATCATAAACGAGATAAAACAGTCCGTTTCAGACGGAGATGAACTTAACGAAACCCTGATCAAAGCAACAAAGGGAACAACCGCTGCGGTCTCGGAGATTGCATTAAATATCTCTACGATCAACACGAAAATTGAGAATGTTGATAGTCAGATTTCGGACATTATGGCTGCTGTCGAAGAGATTTCGGCAAATGTTGCGAGTTTCGGTAACCGTATTAACGATCAGTCAGCCATGACCGAAGAGGCTACCGCTTCGATTACCGAGATAACTTCTTCACTGTCAAATATGGCAAAGGTTTCAGAAAACAAACGAACAACCATTGAGGAGCTGATCAGGGTGTCAAAAAAAGGTTCCGAAGCTCTTCAGAATACGATTACTGTCTTTACCAACAGCGTTATGGAAAAGATGTCCGAGATAACTGAAATGAACAGCATCATTGCATCAGTTGCAGCACAGACCAACCTGCTTGCCATGAATGCCGCCATCGAAGCCGCTCATGCGGGGGATGCCGGACGGGGGTTCTCTGTTGTTGCCGATGAAATCAGAAAACTTGCAGAAACAACCAGCGGCAGTACCGGGAACATCGCACAAATACTCAAGGATATTCAGGCTGGTGTTTCAGAAACAGACAAGAACACCCGGATGACAGCCGAAGCCTTCACCGAAATTGAACAGGAAAGCAGCGGTGTCTTCAACGCTTTTTCCGAAATAATAACCAGTATTGATGAGCTTTCCACCGGTGCCGAGGAGATCCTCACCGCAATGAATTCTCTGAACAATCTGGCATCGGAAGTACAAACTGACTCCTCCGAGATTACCAATGGTATTGCCCTGCTTAATGACGGGATCAGAGCTATTCAGAATATCTTTGGCGAGATAACAGGGAGTATAAACAGCTTGAAAAGCGGAGCCGATGAAATAGACAAGGAGATGCATAGAACCGCCGAGATCACCAATGAATTCTCGAAGGAATTCGACAACATAAAGATAGAGACGAGCAAATTTATTACATAAAAGCCTGAAACCGGGAGGTGAATCAGTTTCTGACAAACTCCCGGTACTTGCGGTCAGCATCCTCAGCCTCACTGTTAAAACCAAGTTCCCTGCAGGTATCCCTGAAATTATGCCAGGTATCAGGATTCTCCGGATCAAGGCTCAGGGAACGTTTAAAGTAATCATAGGCTTTTGAAAAGTTTCCATCAAGAAATGCAAGCACCCCCAGATTGTTCCAGGCCATGGGAAAATCGGGATTCTTTTCCAAAGCACCGGTATAATAGGCTGCCGCTGCTATACTATCTCCGTTTTTATCACAGGACAGACCCAGCT
>QNBL01000058.1 GCA_003641695.1 Spirochaetota bacterium | reverse complement strand
GGTGCTCCTGATGCTGAAAAAGTAATAGTTGCCATGGGAAGCGCATGCGATACCATAGAACAAACCGTTGATTACCTTACTGCAAGGGGAGAAAAGGTTGGTGCCATAAAGGTACGGCTGTACAGACCCTTCTCTGTTGAAGCTCTTGCTTCTGTAGTTCCTGCATCGTGTAAAAAAATTGCCGTTCTTGACAGAACCAAAGAACCCGGTGCTATCGGTGAACCGCTTTTTCTCGATGTAGTTGCATCTCTTGCAGGGAAAGATATAAAAATTATAGGCGGCCGATATGGACTTTCCAGCAAAGAATTTACCCCAAGCCATGTAAAAGCTGTTTTTGATCATCTTGACGACAAAGCCACCCACAATTTTACCGTTGGTATTAATGATGACGTAACAAACCTTTCTCTGAAAGTTAAAGAGGAAATAGATGTAACACCGAAAGATGTTGTGAGCTGCATGTTCTGGGGACTCGGTGCAGACGGTACCGTAGGAGCTGCAAAGAATTCAATCAAAATAATCGGTGGTAATACAGACAAGAATGCACAAGCATATTTTGTTTACGATTCGAAGAAATCCGGAGGTATTACCATTTCCCACCTCCGATTCGGAGACAGTTCAGTAAACATGCCCTGGCTTATTGATGCAGCAGACTTTGTAGCATGCCATAACCAGGCATACATCGGCCGGTATGATATGCTTGGTCCCCTGAAGGAAGGCGGCACATTCCTGCTTAACTCAATCATTCCTACATCAGAAGTTTTTAACCATCTTACAAAAGAGATTCAGGATACAATACGTAGGAAAAAGATAAAGTTCTACAACATTAATGCATTAAAGATTGCCGAAGAAGCAGGACTGGGTATGAAGATCAATACCGTTATGCAGGCTGCTTTCTTTAAAATCTCGGGAATCATCCCTGAAGATCAGGCTATAAAACTCATAAAAGACTACATCCATAAATCTTTTATCAAAAAAGGTCAGGATATTGTAGATATGAACTGGGCAGCTGTAGACGGAGCATCTGCAGCAGTAGAAGAAGTAATTATCCCCGATTCAGCTGAAAAAGCATATGAACCTCCAAAACTTATTCCGGATGATGCTTCTGATTTTGCCAAGGACATTGTTCTTCCAAGCATGCACCTGAAGGGAGATGACATCCCTGTATCAAAGATGTCCTTTGACGGTACGCTTCCGCTGGGAACAACTGCTTTGGAGAAAAGAGGTGTTGCTGCATACGTACCCCACTGGATATCAGAAAACTGTATTCAGTGTAACCAGTGTTCCATGGCATGTCCCCATGCAGCCATAAGAGCAAAACAGATTGCTCCTGAAGATCTAAAAGACGCACCTTCAACATTTAAAACTCTTAAATCAAATACCAAGAACGACAGAGATCTTGCTTTCAAGATTCAGGTTTACACCGAAGACTGCCAGGCCTGCGGCGTATGTGTAGACGTATGTCCTTCCAAAGAAAAATCTCTTGTTATGAAACCAATACAGGAAGAGAGAGACAAAGGAGAAATCGAAAATGCAACCTTCTTCGATGCTCTCCCCGACAACGTGCTGGACGGTATAAAAGAAACAACTTACAAAGGAACTCAGTTCAAGAAACCGCTCTTTGAATTCTCCGGTGCCTGTGCAGGATGCGGTGAAACCCCGTATGTAAAACTTGTATCCCAGCTTTACGGTGACAACATGATAGCTGCCAATGCAACAGGATGTTCCTCAATCTACGGCGGAACGTTTCCTACAATTCCTTACTGTACATCTAAAGAGGGACGCGGTCCTGCATGGGGGAACTCCCTCTTTGAAGACAATGCAGAGTACGGCCTCGGAATGAGACTTGCCGTTGACAGTAACAGGGAACAGTTGAAAATCTATATTGACAAACTCCTTGCTGCAGGAACTTCTGCTGAACTTGAATCGGCAATAAAGAGAAACCTTGAGTTATGGGATGTCAAAGGGCAGGAAGCAGTAGCAGCACAGAACGCCACAGGAGAACTCCTTGTAAAAGAGCTTCCCTCCGCTTCCGGTGAAAAGAAAGAGATCCTTGCAAAACTTGTTGAATTGAAAGACTACTTTGTGGACAAGAGTGTTTGGATCATCGGCGGTGACGGATGGGCTTATGATATCGGTTACGGCGGACTGGATCACGTTGTAGCCTCCGGCAAGAATGTAAATATCCTCGTTCTCGACACAGAAGTTTACTCCAACACAGGAGGACAGGCCTCTAAATCAACACCAATATCAGCAGTAGCAAAGTTTGCCAATGCAGGGATGAGACTTCCCAAAAAGAACCTCGGCCTGATGTGTATGAGTTACGGGTATGTTTATGTTGCCTCTATAGCAATGGGAGCAAATAGAGCCCAAACGCAAAAAGCCATGATGGAAGCGGAAAGTTATCCCGGACCTTCAATAATTATAGCTTATTCACCATGTATTGCTCACGGGTTTGATATGAGTCAGTCCCAGTCAGAAGAAAAACGTGCTGTTGAAGCAGGTTACTGGCCGTTGTATAGATTCAATCCTCTGGCGGAGGAAGGAAAGCGGTTTACCTGGGAAACAAAAGAGCCCAAAATGGATTATAAAGAATACATTAAGGGCGAACGTCGGTATACAGCACTGCAAAGAACTGCACCCGACGAAGCCGAAAAACTTTACGAAGAAGCTGCTCAGGATGCCAAGAGAAGGATGAAATTTCTTAAAGACTTTGGTCAGCTCCTTTAAAGGGATCCAGGTCAAATAACGATTAATTATCAGGTTTGCCCGCTGCGCAGGTCAAACTAAAAAGGGCTGATCCTTAACGGAACAGCCCTTTTTTTATAAGAGATCTTTAATTACTTAAAGGTTTATCAATCATTCCAATCACCCGCTTAATAGCCTGAAGGTAATTGATGTTTTCAGTTCCTTCAAGACCTACATCTTTTAGAGTTTTAAGAATGTCGGCTATTACCGTAGACTCTGAATTGATGGTTACAACCTTGGCACCATTAATCCATACGTTTGCTACTTCACAAATGGTTTCATTAACAGAGTAACCGTATCTCTGTTTTTCAACCTTTACTGCCTGGAGATCTTTGTGGGCCTTAACCATGGCAATAAACTCATCAAGGGTATAGGAATCCTTGTCCAGTGCGGGCATCTCTACCTGGAAGGCAGGAAATACTTCTTCCTCAAGAACCTTTTTGGAAATAGGAAATTCGCCTTTCATAAGGGGATTCCACTGTTCCAGCCCCTCTTTTTCCTGGACAAAGGTTTTAATATCCATTTTCCCGTTACGGATTTTTGTGTTGTTAACATCATTGGTAGCAGAAACAATGTAGATCTCTTCTGAATGACGCTCCCAAACTTTCTCAGGAACAGGAACAGATAACCGTGCCATTCTGAAAGCAGCTTCGTCAAAAGCTCTTCCGAAGGTCCTGAACTCAAATCTCGGGTCCGACTGAACCCCAATTTCCATTTTAGCCATGTCTAACTCCTTATGTTATAAATAATATTTAAAAGACAACCTGTCCAAAAACATTCTGCACCACAAAAAGGGCAAAGAAGGCTACCACAGCTCCAATAACCGGAGTAGCAATCCACCCCAGGCTTATCCTTCCCAGAATCCCTAAATTGAGATTCCGTCCCCCCTTTGCAAGACCTATACCGATAACACCGCCGACTATTGATTGTGAACTCGACACCGGAACCAGGGGAAACGACGGTAAATGATGCCCAACAAGAAAAGCCTTAAGCCCCTGGGATGCAAACAGAAAAAGTACGATTGAGCTGGACAAAACCACAATAAATGCAGTTATAGGGGAAAGCTGGTAGATGCTTGTTCCCACTGTCATCATTACCCGTTTAGAATAAGTGAAGACTCCCACCGCAATTGCAATTCCCCCGAGAAGGAAAAGCTGCTGCACACCGCTGAAGGTATAGAGCGAACCGAAAGAAAATGAAGGAAAAGCGCTTTCTGCACTTTTAATAAATACTCCCATGACGTTTCCAATGTTGTTTGCTCCAAGGCTGTAGGATCCAAAGGCACCTGCAATGAGCAAAAGAGCCCTTGTATAACCGTCCAGACGAATTAAATGGATTTTAACCTTTTTCATAAAGGCAGTTACAATAAAATAAAGAATAAAGGCAAAAAGTGCTGTCAGAACCGGAGAAAAGACCCAGGTCCCGATAACCTTCAACAATGCTTTTCCGTTAATAGCAGTTCCGGAAAAGAGATTCCACCCAAGAATAGCACCTACAATTGCCTGGGTAGTAGAAACAGGAAGAGCAAGTTTTGTCATCCAGTACACCGATAGGGCTGCTGACAATGCTACCGTGAAGGCTCCTGCCAGTGTTCCGATTGCCCCCAGTTTCCCAAGGGTATGGGAGGCTCCCGCTCCGCTGACAACAGCGCCTAAAATTATAAATATACTGCAGACAAGAGCCGCCTGCTTAAATTTGACCATACGGGTCCCAACGGCAGTTCCCCAGACATTGGCAGCATCATTTGCTCCCAATGACCAGCCAAGAAACAAACCGCTGGTTAAAAAAAGTAGTGTTGTTCCCATTCATCGGCTCCTTTAGATGCTTCTCTTTATTGTGTATACATCCAGCCTTTCAGCAACATCCTCAGCAGTATCCGCCAGAAGTGAAATCCTCTCTGCAAAATAGCGGACCTGAACCTTTACGCTGAGTTTATCCAGTTTTTCCGAAGAAAAAGCTTTTCTCTTTATCCGTTCTTCAACCTTGTCCGCTTCATGCTCCCAGTAGTGAACCTGGGTAATAAAATCATGGACCTGAGAGATTTCTCTAAAAAAGGATCTTGATGCAGAAACAAGCTCTTTTGCAGTTTTTACAGACATTTCGGTCAAGGACAGAAAATCTTCCTTGAATTCTCCAAGTTCAGCAGGCTTCTCAATTGAAAACTCTCTTAAAACCTCTTCGGTTACATCGATAACGTCATCCAAAGTTTCCAGAAGTCCCAACACATCTCCCCGTGCATCCGGGATCAGTAAATCTCTGTACAATGTATACTTGATATCTCTTCTCAGTTCGTCGCTTGCACTTTCCAAATCACATGCTTCCTTGTACTTGTCTTCAAAAAGATCCATATTCCCGTTAAAGTATTCTTTCACTCCCTGTTCAAAGGTAAGAATAGCCTTGGTAATGTTGTCAAGATACTTGTCAATGTTGCCTTCTATCTTTCTGGCATGTTGAAAAAACAGATCCATATCGCTCTCCTAAAAAGTATTATTTGTAAAGAGGATTCTATCATAGATTGAATAGAACTTTTAGTCTAATTAAATTAAATTATTACTTTCATAAATAATAATTATACGTTAAAATGCTTCAGGGCAGTACACATGGATCTATACAAACTTAAATCGTTTTATACCGTAGCGAAGATGGGCAGTTTTTCCAGGGCAGCTGAAGCACTTTACCTGACCCAGCCTGCAGTCAGTACCCAGATAAAAGATCTTGAAAGCGAATATAAAACCAAACTTTTCGACAGAATCGGCAGGAATATCCGTTTAACCCAGTCGGGAGAAATGCTTATCCCCTTTGTTAAAAATATTCTGGACCTTGTAGACGAATCCCATCTTGCAGTTAACGTACTGAAAAAAGCGGGGGAGGGTTCGGTAAAGGTAGGGGTTAGTGAACTGCCGGGAGCAAGACTCATCCCTGATTGTCTATCCAGATTTCTTGAGCAGTATCCTAAAGTCAGCATCTCTGTAACAGCAAAGAAGTCAGCGTTAATCACCGACCTTGTAAAAACAAATAAAGTTGACTTGGGAATAGTGGGTAACAGCTTACCGGAAATATCAGAGAATGATTTTAAAGGGGAAACGGTCCATAAGGACAATATTGTAGTTGCTGTCAGTAACAGCCATCCCCTTGCTCAAAAAAATTCGGTAACAGTTAAGGAACTTTCAAACCTTCCGCTGATAGTATCCTTAAAAAACACTGTATCAAGGCAGGCCATCGACAAACTGTTTCACCGGCTTAACATTCCCTACACCATTGCATATGAAATAGACAACAAGTCAATGATCAAAACAATGATTGAAAAGAATCTGGGAATAGCATTTTTTAGCTATCTGGAGATAAAAAAAGAAGCAGAATCAGGATGGATAAAAACCCTGCCTATATCCGATTATCCTTTTTACAGATACATCCAGATTATTTATCATAAAAACAAGGAACTTTCTCCAAGTCAGAAAGCATTTTACGATTTCTTTGTAGAAGAAAAAGACTGCCCCGACGGACAGCCTCTGTAGTTCATCCTTAATTTGCATTAATCAAAAAAATCCTTAAGCATGGGCTGAAGTTTTTTCCGGGATATTCCCAGGTTTTTCTGGTTGTAGGCATCGATCTTTTCTGGATCCTTTATCCCGGAAGTGTCCAGCCGTTCCAGTCCCAGATCGGAATTCTCAAGGAAGGCAACAAGTTTTTTCCGCAAACCGGAATCAGGCACATATACAACAAGATTCCGTGTAAATTCAGGGTCCGTGAAAGCATTCATTGCAAGAAGCACATCAAGTGATCGTTCGTTTCTATACTTCTCAAAAGAAGCGACTATAGCTCTGTCCTTTTTGAACCAATCACTGACAGGCATTAAAACTGAACCGATACCGCACATTTTCCCGCCGAGATTCCACTCTTTGTAATCTTTTCTTAATAAGTCGTAGCTCCCCAGAGAAGATACATTAAACTTTTCAAACTGAAGTTTCTCAAACAAACCTTCTCTGTCAATCCCTTTCTTCCCAATCAAGGCAAGAGCTGCTTTTTCATCCTCCGGCTTAACCCTTCCTGCCTGAACATCGAGATTAACGGTATCAAGAAGAATCGTTCCCAACAGAAGAGTTGCAATTGAATCATCGAGAAGATCCTCTCCCGTATTCAGGTATCTTTCAGCTACCAGAGTACAGGCGGAGCCCACCGGTCTTATATCGGTATCGATCCCCGCAGGATAGTCGCCGTCATCCGCATGATGGTCCAGAATACCAGCCACAGCATCTTTGTACTTCTCCTGATGAGCACCTATCTTGTTGTGGTCGGTAAGAATAAGGGCAAGATTTCCCTTCCCGTAAAGAGCATCCAGATCAACATCATCAACGGAAATGAGATTTGCTGGATCAACTCCGGCTTCTTTAAACAGAAATACCGCTTCAGTCCTCAGCTTGAAATCGTTTATGGGGATATTAATAACAGGAACAGGATTCTCGGCTAACCCCTTTCTTTTTAAAAAGTATGCATAGGTAACTGCAGAGGCCATGGAATCCAGGTCCGCTGCTTCATTCCCCAGTACTACCGTAGTCTTTTGATTAGCACCCAGCCCAAACCTGGCATCCTGCAAAAATTTATTAAGAACACTTTCCATTCTTTTACTCCTTCTATCATAATCTACAATAATCCTCCCTCAAAAGAGGGGAACTGTCAACAAATAAGCGCTTTTCAACTCATCAAACTTTTTAATAGTTTCCATAATAAAATTTAATTTTACATAGACAAAAAAATAATACACTATGAGTTTGGATATTGATATTTTATCCAGTGAGAGTATACTTTTACTCATCACACATGTATAATTATTTTAAGGAGCTTATCATGAAAAAATTAGTGATTGCAGTTTTACTCGTTGCAATGCTATCCGTCTCTTTGTTCGCCAACGGTAATGGTGAGGGAGCTGAAGCAAGTTTTCCAACAAAACCAATTCACCTCATAGTTTACACCGGAGCAGGCGGAGCTGGAGATATTCTTTCCAGAAAGTTTGTTGACATTGCATCCAAGTACACAGATGCGACCTTCGTAGTAGAGAACAAGGCCGGAGCAGGCGGTATTGTTGCAATGGAATACGTAAAAAGCATTCCCGCGGACGGATACACACTTATGTACGTTACAAAATCCAACATAAGCAAGATTGCCGGAGCCTCTGAGATGAACCCCACAGAGGAATTTGACTGGATCGCCATGATGCAAATTGATCCTGAATGTGTTATTACCAATAATAAAACAGATATTGTTACCTGGGAACAGGTTGTTGCCGATGCGAAAGCCAAAGACGGAAAACAGCTCTGGCTCGGTCCCGCTGCCGGAGGACTTGACAATGTAACAGCAGAGAGGATCTGGAAGGCTGCAGGCATCAAAGCTACCTGGGTACCCTTTGCCAGCGGCGGAAAAGCGAAAGCCGCTCTTCTTGGAAAGCAGGGTGTAACCTATACCGGTAATCCCGGGGAGATAATCGGAAAACCTGATTTCAGCGTTGCTGCTGTATGTCTCGATGAGAGGCTTCCGCAGTTCCCCGATGTACCTACATTCAAGGAGCTTGGTGTACTTGGAGTAGAAAACGAGATCATCTGGAGAGGTTTTGCCGTAAAGAAAGGTACCACCGATGCTGTTATTGCATGGTACGATGACCTCTTTGAAAAAGTAAGCAAAGACGAAGACTGGATTGCTACCTATGCTCCCAAGGGGAACAAACTTGTTCATTATACAAAGGATAAGTTCAACAAGATTGTGGCAGAAGACTACAAGGGATACCTGGAAGCTTTCGGTAAGTAAGCTCCATCTATTTTCAAAAACAAAGGGCAAGTCTATGACAGACTTGCTCTTTGACTTGTCTTATCTTTCTATCTAACATACAGGAAATACAATGGAAGTAGTAAAATTTCTCGGAAAAGGTCCCGGACTTGCCCTCTTGTTGGGTATAATGATTGCAGTTCTGGGAGTTGTAATTTTTCTTGCAAGGCGGTCTTCAAAAAAAGAGTATACCGGAAGGATAACCTTTCCGGTACTATTCATGGAAATAGCATTTGTTTTTTTGATTATCCTTCTGGGGTTTAAAAAGGGTTCAGCTAATACAGTCGGTCCGGAAGTTGTACCTCTTTTGTGGATTATCGGAATATTTGCATTCAGTATTATACTGCTGGTAAAAGCCCTGTTGGGACATGAGGAAAAGGATCCCGAGTGGGGAAACATAAAAGTTACAATCACCTACATTCTTTTCACCATTCTCTATCTGATAATTATGCAGTACCTCGGTTATTATATCTCAACTGTCCTGTTTCTCATCGGCGGAATGTACTATCTCACTTACAGGAACTGGAAAGTAATGATTTCTCTGACCGCGGGATGGCTGGTTTTTTCGTATCTTGCATTTTACAAATTGTTATACGTTCCTCTTCCGCAGGGGAAATTGATAAGCTGGATCTTCGGCTAAGGAGTCTTAAATTATGGATTTACTTTCTAACCTGATAACAGGTTTCGGTTATCTGGCAGGAATTCAGCCTGCAGTTGCCATCGTTGTTGGAGTTATACTTGGTATTCTTGCCGGAGCAATGCCCGGGCTATCCCCTTCCATGGGCGTTGCACTGCTTGTTCCTTTTACATACAAGTTATCTCCGCAAATTTCGCTTATTCTTCTCGGTTCAATATACATTGCCGCAAATTACGGAGGTTCCATTACTGCAGTAACAATTAATACCCCCGGGACACCCTCGGCAGTGGTAACTTCCTTTGACGGATATCCCCTGACAAAAATGGGTAAACCGGGTGTTGGACTGGGAACATCGCTTATTGCATCCACAGTGGGAGGAATAATTGGAACTATCATCCTTATTTTCTTCTCTGTACCGCTGGCACGGCTTGCTGTTAAACTGCATCCGGCAGAGTACTTTGCACTTGCAATATTCGGGCTGGCTACTGTTGCTTCTCTTGGCGGTAAAAACTGGGCAAAAGCCTTTATTGCAGCGCTGTTGGGACTTTTAATCAATACAGTCGGTATTGATCCCATATCCGGTGTACAGCGGTTTACCTTTGGCAACTACAAGCTTTTTGACGGTTTTGCTCTGGTTCCCGCTCTTATAGGCTTATTCGCCTTAAGCGAGGTTTTTTCCAGAATGGAAGAATATAAACTGGAGAAAGGGGTTGAAGCAAAATTTGAAAAAGCAAATTGGCCTAAATTCCTGGACTACTGGAAGCTGAAATTCACCATTCTCCGGTCATCGATTCTGGGTACCCTCATCGGTATTTTCCCGGGAGCAGGTGCTACTATTGCTGCGTTTTTATCTTATGATGTTGCAAAGAAGAGCAGCAAGCACCCGGAAACATTCGGAAAAGGAAATCCTGAAGGGGTTGCAGCGGCAGAGGCAGCTAATTCAAGCTCAGTAGGCGGAGCCCTGGTTCCCCTTCTTGCCCTTGGGATTCCCGGAAGTGCAACGACAGCAGTCCTGATTGGGGCCCTTATGATCCACGATATCAATCCCGGGCCTCTTCTGTTTGTAGAAAGACCTGATATCGTATATTCCCTCTTTGCAGCACTTCTTGTTGCAAATGCTGTTATGCTGGTACTCGGTCTCTGGGGGAGCAAACTCTGGATCAAGGTTACAATAATACCCAAAAAAGTCCTTCTGCCGTCTATTCTCGCAATATCAATCATTGGAAGTTTTGCAGTACACTACTCATTCTTCGATGTTGCATCATGTATAGGATTTGGAATTGCCGGATGGCTGCTTAAAAAATACGGATTTCCCGCCGCTCCCATTGTTTTGGGTATGGTACTCGGGAAACTTGCCGAAACCAACTTCAGACGTGCCGTTCTTATGGGAGGGTACAGGGTATTCATCACCCGTCCGGTAAGTGTTATTCTGCTTATCCTTGCAGTTGCATCCTTTGCTGTCCCCCTTATGCAAAACAGGAAAAACTCACAGGCAGAAAAACAACAGTAAAGTATACCAGAGCAGGAGGCTGAACCCTCCCACCCGGTTAATCTGTGCATATCGAGTAGGGTAAATAAGGTGGAATGACCACCTTATTTATCCCTCTCACAGAACCGTACGTACGGACCTCGTATACGGCTCCTGTTTCCATTTATTCATAT